>CAXSIG010000187.1:1844-8771 GCA_964237255.1 uncultured Bryobacteraceae bacterium | reverse complement strand
TGTCCGTCCCTACGGGATGGCGAACTTTGAATCGGACATTCCGGTTACCTCTGACACGCGATTTGAGGGAGGATCGATTTCAAAATGGATTGCGGCCATCGTAGTGCTCCATCAGGTTGATCGTAATGCGCTGTCACTTGATACCCCAATTGCTGCTTATCTACCGGACTTCCGTAGAGATAACGGATCGCGTGTCACACTAACGCACCTGATGAGTCATCGCAGTGGCGTTCCGAACAATGTGGTGCCCGCATTGCGGGCAGATCCATCTTTGGCCGAACAGGACATCTCGCAAGACGAAGCTGTCCGGCGATACGCCAGCGGAGATCTACGGTTTGAGCCTGGCACCGCGTGGGATTACTCGCATTCAAACTGGCTGCTCGTAAAGTATGTTTTGGAACGCGTCACTGGAAAGAGATATGAACAATTAGCGGCAGATCTTCTTTGGAAACCGTTTCATCTCCGGCATAGCGGCATCTTCCATGGGCAATCCATTGCTGTTCACGGGATGGCCCAGAGCTATAAGCGGGAGGCTGGCGGCACCCAGCCGTTTCCATCGGCTATGCCGTCATTTCTGACAATGGCAGGGGGTTTCTACACCACAGTTTCGGACATGCTGCACTTGATGAGCGCCGTTGTCGATGGTGACGTCCTCTCAGCTAAGTCGCGCGAGTCGCTCTTCGCTGTGCGCGTGCCAGAGTCTCACTACGCGTTAGGCGGCAGAGTCCGGACACGATTACTTCGTGGCAGAGAAGACGGATCCAATAAGGGTTTCCGCATGCTCGCAATTCGGGCTCGTAGGACTGGAGAAACGGTTGTTCTTACAAACAACACCAGCTGTGATCAATCGGCCATGGGGGATCTCGCAGACGAAATTCTGAAAATGATCTGCGCCGAACCTTAGCTCTTGCCCCGCGACAGAAAGAAACTTGCCTGTAGCGCTTCGCATGTTGCCGGTGCCCATCACTGATTTAGCGGTTTCCCTAAGAATGACCAACCCGGAATCGAGTTGGCAAGCTCCATCTGACATTCCTATGCTTCGAACAAAATGCTGCTCTTGGCCACCGGTCCGTTCGGTGGACAGACTAGATTCGAAAGACAATTCGGGTAATTTAGGCCGCCGACCCGCGATATGTCCACCAGCGTGTATGACGGGCCAGAGTTCGCTCACAACAAACACTGCGCCGTTACAGCGGATTTGTACATCGAAGCTCGAAAGAACTTGCTACGGTCAAACACAGCACGTCAAGAAAGCCGGGCTCTGCGCAAATAGGTGCTGCATTGCGAGGCAGGGTTCACAAAGTCGGTCTTGATGCCTGCCATCTTTTCAAGGTCCACAGTAGCGTCGTTCGAGGCGAAACTCGGCGCGACGAGGTATTCAAGCCAAGGCCCGCGTAAAGTTGGTAACCGCTCCTTTCGCGACGTTGTAAGCACTGGTACTCATAGTTTTGCGCCAGATCTCTGCGGTGGTCTGCTCGAAAGGAGCGGAAGTCGTTTTACCCGCATTGTGGACCAGCACCTCCAGTTTGCCGAACTTGCTGACCGCATAATGTAGAAGGCGCCCATGTAGCTGAAACGTTTCGTAACCTGCGCGAGAACCTTTTATTCTTCTCCGCCTTCCAGACGCTTCGGCTCTACTCGCGCGGCGTTGATGTTTCTATAACAATCGACTCTCTTCAAATTGCAAGGCGGCTCGAAAGTCCCCCTCTCGCGTGCGATCCAGGACCACATCGATTTGTCGTTGCAACCGGGCGACTATCGCCGGAGTAGATTTTCCGTTGTGAACGATTTGAGCAAGAGCTGAGTGAGCCAGGTGGGCACGAGAGTAGGGATTGAGTATCACCCGAACGTCTCCAGCCGTATCGGCAAGTTCGGAGAAAGACTCCGCCCGATCGGCCAGGAGGCAAAGGCCTGCCGAGATGCGGTCAATGCACATGATCGCGGTGAACGGGTCGTTGATTCCAGGTGAGAGGGCACGGACAGCAATCTCGACAAGTTGAAGAAAGGCAAATTCGGCATCTTCGCCCGGTGTGCGCTGGCGCCCTAGCGCGAAAGCCCTGCTAATTACAGCATCGCTCGGACATTTCCCCCAAATTTGTACAAGATGCGTTCCGGGAACGACATAGTCGCCAGGACGCACAAGAAGCCGAAATAAGGAACCATCGCAGAAAGCAGTTTTCAGCAGCTTTTGTTGATCGATGTCCTGGATATATCCAAGCTTCGTGGCTACAACGACGCTCGATGGTTTGTCATAAGAAGTTGGGATTCGTGCCGACACCGGATCTGTTGGGAATTGACGAATCAGGATGTCATCCAGGTCTTCCCCGACAATCTCGATGATGTTGGTTACCTGAATCGATTCCGCCGTGTGGTGAATAAAGTAAATCAGGGCCGCCAAACAGACAACCGACAGGACAGTGCCAATCGTGACGGACAAATGCGGCACGTAGGTATCGTTGTTGGTCCCGCGCACGGTTCTAAGAACCAGGAGGCAGTAGAGGAACGTGGCAACAAACGCCCCTAACACGGTCTGACTTCCGCGGTCCCGCATAAAGTTTCTTAACAGACGTGGGCCGAACTGTCCGGAAGCCATGGAGAGAACCGCGATGGTGATGGAGAAGGTTGTGCCTGCAACCGTGATGATGGATCCAGCGATTGTTGCCAGCACGGCTCTTGCGCCCTCGGGGCCACCGCTATAAATCCATCCTTGTTCTTGGAGAACTTTCCCTCGAATCCGAGCATCCGGCGCCAATGTGCCGAAAGCGAGACATGCTGCCAGAATCATCAAGAGCATCGGGATGAACCAGTAGCTCGCATGAAGCTGTTCCCAGATGGCGCGGAAAGACGCTTTCATTTCCGATCGCTATCCTGAACGGCGGAAGGTTCGTTCTGAAAAATGACTACCGTATGCGGAAACGGCATATCGATCTGAGCGGCATCCAAGGCGAGCTTCACGCCTGTGATTGCCCGATCGCTTACCTTCAAGAGATTGGCTTGCGACGACTTGACCCAGAAGTAAACCGTAAAATTGACCGAAGAACCGGCAAGTTCCGTAACGAATACCCACGGTTCGGGATCCGGTAAGACCCCGTCGGTTTTCTTAAGCGATTCATGAATTGCAGAACGAGCTTTTTCGATTGAATCCGGGTATCCGATTCCGACAACGAACTGGACGCGACGGCGATCGTAAGCGGTGCGCACCAGGATTGCGCGCGTATAGACGTCGCCGTTAGGGAGCACCGCACGCTCGCCGTCATAAGTTTTAAGGCGCGTGGAGCGCACGTTAATCTCCTCCACCACCCCTTCAAAATCCCCGGAGCGGATCTGATCGCCGACCACGAATGGCTGGCGCAACAGGATGAGAACACCCGCAAAGAAGTTCTGCAGAATATCTTTGAATGCAAAGCCAATAGCAACCGACGTAATTCCGAGGCCGGCCACTAAATCGCCCGGTCGAAATGTCGGGAAGATAATGACGCCGGCGATGAGCAAACCCAAAACCATGATGCTTACAGATGCCACCCTGCTAAGCAGCGCCGCCAAGCTGACATCCAGGCTGGTGCGCTCACCGGCTGTGACAATCAGTCTGCCGATCAGCTTTCCCACGAAAACAAAGAACAGGAACACCAGCAAGCCAATCGCGATCAACGGTATTTGCGCGATGAACCCGACCCAAAGATTGTGAAGGGAATCCAGAAGCACGCTCAGGTCTAACCTATTGGCTTGATTCACTGGGTTTAGTGTACTGGAGCACCTACGGTCAAATGCCGATAATTCTCCGGTATCGACCGGAGGGCCTGTTCTCACCTTTAGTCATAATCTGGAGTTGCGGGTCACTTTCCAGGTGGAAAATCTTATGAACTTAAGTCTTGCCGGTCGGGCTATTGCAATAGGTGGAGTTTGCTTCTCGGCAGCGGTTGTTCAGGGTTGCGCCAAGAAGGTCGCCGTCGCGACGCCCACAAGGCCAACCTCTGTCGCAGCATCTGTTCCATTGAAGCAGCAGGCTTCTTCTGCGATGGCCAATCCTCCGACAGCTCTCGCCCCGACGAGTCAACCGTCAGGACCGAACCAATCGACAAAGGATCGGATACAGGCCCTTTTGGATCGAATTCAGGATGCGTATTTCGATTACAACACCGACAAGATAAGAACCGACGCGCAATCGACGCTATACAACGACTCAGTATCTCTTTCGCAAATCCTTCGGCAGTATCCGGACTATAAGCTCACCATCGAAGGATTTTGCGATGAGCGTGGGTCAGAGGAATACAACCTAGCTTTGGGCGACACGCGTGCGAAAAACGCAAAGAACTATCTGGAAACTTGCGACGTCCCCGGAGGCCAGATCAAGACCGTCAGCTTCGGGAAGGAACGGCAGATATGCTCGGATCACACCGAGGCTTGTTGGCAAAAGAACCGCAGAATTCACATCACTCAGGGACAAGGTTAAGGAGAACGCATGGAACGAAGAGATTTCGCAATTAGTTTTGGCAGTGTTTTATTTGCGACTATGATCCCTCTGCAAGCTTGGACTGCCGATGAAAAACCGTCTTATTCGGGAACGTGGCAGGCCGGAGACAAATCGTCGGAGTTGGTAGTAGAGCAGAGCGCGGATTCCGTTCATCTTACGGAGCAGCGCGGCGGCAAGATTCTTTGCGATTACACGTGCAACGCGAATGGCAAAGATTGCGACTTTAAGGAAGAAGGCAAGAAGGCAAAAGTGTCCGTCTATTTCAACGGGCCGAAATTGGTTGAGATCCGTACGCGTGGCGACGTGGTCATGAAGAGGCGTTTCGGGCTGAAGGACGACGGTAAAACACTCGAAGTCGAGATCATGCCGCTTGTGCCTGCAGGTAAGAACGAAACCGTGCTCTACGCAAAGCGCTAGCGCTGCCATCGTTCAGTTGCGATATCCTACTGCGCGGGACAGCACCGTGCGATTGCGAATATGGCCGCTTCTTCTTCTCGGATTCGGCGCCCATCTATTCCTGATCGGATTCGCGGGATTCAGCGCTTTGCGACGCGCCACGGAGAGCTATTCCGGCACCACCCTTCTTTACACACGAGAAGTTCAAACTGAGAAGTTACTCGGCGATCTTCGCTCGGACATATTGCTGTCCGCAATTGAAGTCCGCGACATTCTCTTGCTCCCCTCTTTGGGCGCCGAACGTCACGGACGGCTAGCGCGATTACGGCAGTCTTCCAGGAGTACACTGCACGATCTGTCATCGATCATTCCCGCCGAGTATACCGGGAGACTGGATCTGCTGACACAGCAAGTGGACGCGTACTGGAACGTGCTCGCAAATATTCCTGATTCGCTTTCCGGCGCGGGACCTGAGTCACACGAGAAATTTCTGATTGAACAGATTCTGCCTAAGCGGCAAATCGTTCTCGACCTGGCTTCGGAGATGGAGAGGTTGACCCGGGATAGTATCCGCAAACATCGGAACGAAATCGATATCCGGCAGGCGGGACTTCCGGTTTACGCTGCTGAAGCGATCGGCGGAACGCTGCTGATCGGAATACTGGTCGCGGCAGCAAGTTTGACCGGCATCGCCCGTTCGGAACGGATCGCGGCGGAGCGTCATCGAACCCTCGCCGACAAGGAAGAGGAATTGCGCCGTTTATCGCAGAAGTTGGTTAAGGCGCAAGAAGAAGAGCGGCGGTCCATTTCACGCGATTTGCACGATCAAATCGGACAGGTGCTTACCGCAGTGCGCATCAGTGTGGGCAATGTGGAAGAAGCGCTTCACAATCCCGACGGATCGGACAAGGCAGAAGTACAACTGGAGCAGGCGAAGCGGCTTTCCGAGCAAGCGCTCCGCTCCGTTCGCGAAATCGCCATGGGACTGCGACCGGCCATGCTGGACGATCTCGGCTTGGGGGCGGCGCTGGAATGGCAAGCGCGCCAATTTTCGCGATTGTGCCATGTTCCGGTTACCGCGCAGCTTGCCGGCGATCTGGACTCGCTTTCCGAAGCGCAACGTGTTTGTGTATACCGTGTGGTTCAAGAGGCGCTGAACAATGCGGCAAAGCACGCCAAGGCCAGCGAAATATCCATAGCAGTAGCAGGTACCGCAACCAGCGTTCGAATCGAGGTTAGGGATAACGGAGCGGGTTTTGATTCGGCCATGAGAACCGATCCCGGGTTGGGCTTAGTCGGAATCAAAGAACGCGTCCGGCAATTGGGGGGTGACGCCGACATCGCATCGCGGCCGGGGATCGGCACGACTCTACTAGCGCATATTCCACTTCGCCCTTCCTCCGAAGCCGCATGACGCGTATTCTACTTGCGGACGACCACGGAATCGTTCGTCAAGGCTTGCGGGCCGTCCTGGCTCGCGACGCATCGTTGGAAGTAATCGGGGAGAGTAGCGATGGGCGCGAAGCGGTGCGGCTTGCCGAAGCGCTTCAGCCAAATGTTGTGATCATGGATATCTCCATGCCGCAGTTAAATGGCATCGAAGCAGCAAAACAGATCGTTAAGTCCAGTCCTCGCATACACATTATCGTTCTGAGTATGCATTCCGACGAGACTTACCTGATTCGTGCTCTGCAAGCGGGAGTCAAAGGATACCTCTTGAAGGAGTCGGCGGAAGAAGACTTGATTCGAGCGGTACGCATGGTTGCGCAAGGCAAGCCGTTTTTCAGTCCGGCCGTGACGAACGCGTTGTTAGCGGACTATATGCGCGACATGCAACAGCGGAACTTGCGGGATTCTTATGACCTTCTCACGGAACGCGAAAAGGAAGTGTTGCAGTTGTTGGCGGAGGGAAAGTCGAACAAGGAAGCGGCTACGGTCTTGGAGCTGAGTACAAACACGGTCGAGACGCACCGAACGAATCTGATGCAGAAGCTTGGGCTTCACAACACGGCGGAGATCGTACTCTATGCGGTACGCAAGAAAATCATTCAGTGACCGGA
>CAXSIG010000187.1:0-1809 GCA_964237255.1 uncultured Bryobacteraceae bacterium | reverse complement strand
CAGCGAACCTGGATTGATGTGCATCGAAGATGTCGAGAGAACCAAGCCGGTCGGCGCACCGGCTTGGAGTTTGGCCGGATCTGAGTAATCTGGACCGGGCACGCCGCCAAGGAAAGCGCCAATCGACGCAACCGGCGCACCGTCCTCCCGTACCAAGAATGAGTCACCATTCAACATCACGGAGGAAAGGCCGAGCTGCCATGTCTGAGAGCCCGTTTTATTCGCCGGTATCAGCACCAGCGTTGCCGGTGAGCCGCTCGGCAGAATTGTTTGCGGCGGTCCCTGTTTGATGTCGCGGCTAAGTACGGCAGCATAAGCCCGATTCGCCGAAGGTTGACTGGAATCGATCGTCTCCGCCGCAATGAACGCCAGGACGGTTCCCGCGGGTAGAACGACAGGTCCGCCGGCCGGTGCTGCGGAAACAGCGACGGCAACTTTGTGTCTGCAAGACTCCCCGGCGAAGCACAAACAAAGGATCAGAGCCGTTCGAATCATCAGCACTTTCATTGTTCCGTCAATTCTGGTGGCCATTACTGACAGTTTAGCGATCTGTAACAACGCGAAAAGGGATGGTCTCGTATTGAGACCATCCCTTTGGCGGGTTGCCTTTTGATCTATTCAACTACACGGCCAGGTACAACTTATTGCCGGCCCGGTTGACCAGAAGGAGCGACTCACCATTCGATTTACCGATGGCGCTTGTGAAATCGTCCGAATTCGCCACTTTGCTGTGGTTCACTTCCTGGATCACGTCCCCTTCTTTCAGACCGGCGGCGGCAGCGGCGCTTGCGGGATCTACGCTAGTGACGACGACACCCTTGGCGTTTGTCGGGAGCCCGGCTTGCTGAGCGGTTTGCGAATCCAGACCCTCAACAGACACGCCCTCAAGACCGCTGTTCTCATTGGTTGCTTCGCGATCGTTCTTCGCCACTTTCGTGCCTGGAAGAGCCGCGGTCATCGCCGACAATTCTTGTGTTTGTCCATTGCGGAATACCTTGAGTTTCAGCGACTGACTGGTCTCCATCATGGAGATATTCATCCGCAGCTGATTGCTTTCCAGAATCGGTGTGCTATTCACCGCCAGGATCACGTCGCCCGACTGCAAGCCAGCCTTCTGTGCGGGGCTGTTGGGCGAAACGTCGCTAACTAGTGCGCCTTTCGGGTTATCAAGACCGATTGCTTTAGCGATCGCGGGCGTCACTTCCTGAACCGTAACTCCCAAATACGCGCGGTTCACTTTGCCGTGGCTTACGATCTGGTCCATCACCTGACGAGCGAGGTTGACTGGAACGGCAAAGCCGATCCCCTGATTCCCGCCGCCCGAAGCGTTCGCAAGAATCGCAGTGTTGATTCCGACCAGTTCTCCGCGGTCATTCACCAGCGCGCCGCCCGAATTCCCGGGATTGATGGAAGCATCGGTTTGAATGAAGTCTTCGTAGTCCTCGATCCCGAGGTTGGCTCGCCCTGTAGCACTGACGATACCCGCTGTCACCGTCTGGCCCACTCCGTAGGGATTTCCGATGGCAAGCACCGCGTCCCCAACCTGGAGCTTGGAAGAGTTGCCAATGGTCAGGGAGGGTAGATCCTGAGCATCGATTCGGATTACGGCGACATCGGTCTTTGGATCCGTACCAATTACCTTGGCTTTGAATTCACGCCGATCTGCCAGCGTGACACGGACATCGGTAGCGCTGTCGACGACGTGGTTATTCGTAATGATGTAGCCATCCGTGCTGATGATGACTCCCGAGCCAAGACCGCCTTCGCGGTGCTGCTGGGGCGCCTGGAAATTTCGGCCGCCTCTTGAGT
>CAXSIG010000186.1:3977-8796 GCA_964237255.1 uncultured Bryobacteraceae bacterium | reverse complement strand
CGTGACCATCACAATCGTATACGCGCGCAACTCGCCGCGGGCGGCCTCAACCAGATATACGCCCTCATCCTTCACGTCGATGCCTATGGTCTGACCTCGCCAGCGACCTTCCGATTGGACGCGCTGCCGCCACGTGGCGACCACTTGCTGCGAATTCAGCAGCGGCGCGGCTGCGAAGTTGGTTACCCCCGTTTCCTTCTCATCGGTTTTCGAGTGTCCGACCTGTCGCACGTCGGCCCACGCATCATTCGAAAACTGCTCGCGAAACACATCGCGCATCGATTGGCGCCACTGGCGTTTGAAGCGATGAAACCGCTCAATCACCGTAAGATCGCGCGGCGGCCGCTGTGCCTGACCGCCGAATTGGTGCGGTTCCTCCAGCTTGTTAAAAAACGAGATCGGATCCTTGACCCGATACACGCGGAAATCCAGCGCCGCGACATCGACGGCGGACAACTCCACGGTTGCTTTCTCTCCCGGCGAAAACGTGCGCGAACTGCTGAGCGAAAAGTACGGCTGCTCGTCATCGATTTGGCCGCAGAGTGTGAATGCTAATAGGAGAAGAAAGAGCGCGCGTTTCATAGAGTGATTCGAGAGCAGATACTACGTGGTTCCAAACTGTTGGGCTGCGTCGTTGATGATGAACGCGAGAAGAATGGCGAAGACAACGCCACAGATCCAACCGGCCGTCGTTGAAATTCCGCCCACAGCGGTAAGTGAAGCGTCAGTGCGACCGGCCAACTTCGAGATCGAAGAAGTTGCATGCAGAAGATAAAAGCGTTTCGCGGACAGCGCAACCGCCATGCCCAACGGGATGCCGACCCGGTTCGCGAACGGAGTAAAACCGAGCGCAATATAGACAACAGCTAGCGCCGAACCCCACACCCACAGCTTGCGATAGAAAAACCAAGCGGGTCCAAAAAGGAAGCTGGCGACGGAAAATCCCGATTGAAAGAGAACAAATTTCGGCCTCGTTCCAGGCGCACGGTTTGCCTCCTCCACCATACTGTCGTAAACGGACAAGTAGGATTGGGCATTCGGTCCGATAAACGCGGTCAGTTCGCGGCGGCGTTCCGCTTGGTCGGGATCTCGTAAGAATCTCTGCGATGCCGATTCAGGCATGAACGTATTCTACCCGTCCAGACACGAAGCACCTATAAAATGTTCCAGCGGTAAATGCCCAGAAAGTTTTCGTTCGCCGAGAGGGGCCGCCATTGCGGGTCGGGATGCCGCATCATTTCACTCAAAGCAATCCGGCGAATCTCGCCCCCGGGTCCCGTATGGTAAACCAGCCATGGCCCAACGGAGCCGTCAACCTGGCTTGCGCCGATAAACACCATCGTGTGAAACGGCATGTGTTGCGAGGCTTGCTTGTAAAACAAGATGTCGCCGGGCTGTGCTTGCCGCGCGTCGCGTGTAACGAAGTGAGTGTTCCACTGCCGTAGCGTTTTCGCATCGGCGAATTGCGCGGAGGAATCAGGGCCGGTGCGGAAGAGGTTCACTCCCGGATTTGCCATTCCACGAACGGCGGGCAGGCTGGGCACCAGGCGCAGTCCCAAACCATTTCGCCAACCGTCGTCATGCCGTCGAAGCGTTTCGCGGTAGGAGTATCGAATCAGGCCCGCGCAGTCGGTGATGTCGGAAGGCAATTCGGCAGCGGTCCGAAAATATTGCGCCTCCGTCAGATAAGTAAACCATCTGCGAAACGCGTCCCGGTCGGCGGGATCAGTCAAACGGCTGAGAGCCGCTAGAGCCAGAATGAGCCCAACTGGCCCCATTTGTTATTCATCCTCCCGTCCTAACCTCGATTTTGCCGTCTGCTTGCGTCCGATTGCCGGAACCATCTTTCCCGCTTGCGCAAGACCGAAAGGAGGCATGTTCGCATACACGCATTCGAAGGCGCCGGCTTTCACAAGATAAGTCTCATGGAAGATTCCCACCGAGTGGTTCTTTCCGATTCTTCTATTGAAATCCGCCCAAGCCGGCAAATGCTCCAAGTTTTTCGCGTGTGCGTAAGCATGGAGTTGCTCAAAGCTGCGCCAGTATTGAAGAACTCCAATGGTACGACCGCTGATAAAGGTTTGTGCGTGCAGTAATCCCATTTCCGGATGCCGAAATAGTTCTTTCAACATGCGCGGCATGGCACGCGTGACCGGCAGCCATTTATGGAAAAGAAGCAAACGGTTGATCCGCATCCCGATGAAAAACACAACAAAGTCGCCCTCAATCTCCGCCGCGTACCGTCCCTGCAGTATCTGCTTCATGCCTTCTTCGCCCCGCTTGATTGCCGCACTACCAGCTTCGCATCCAGTAGGATGTCGCGTGCCACCAGCCCCGGGTGTTTGCGCCGCGACAGCATGGTGAGCACGGCCGCTTCACCGATGGCGCGGCTCGGCTGCCGCACAGTGGTCAGGGGGACGGACAGCAACTGCGCATAACCGGCATCGTCGACTCCCACAATGCGGATGTCTTCCGGAACACGACGGCCGTCCTGTTGCATCGCCTGCAGCAGTCGTCCGGCTAAACGGTCGTTCGCGCAAACAAAGGCAGTCGATTTTGCTAGACGCACCGCACGCTTTAGCAACTCGGCTGTATCGTCCTCGACAAATTGAACATCCTCGACAAATTGAACACGATGACCGCGAGGAGCGATGCCGTGGCAGAGTAGCGCTTCGCGGTAACCGGCGATGCGAGCCGTCACCGTTGGCGCCGAGCCCCGGATTGCAAGAAACGCGACGTCGTCGCACCCCTGTATCAGCAAGTGTTCCGTAGCCAGATAGCCGGCCTTCCGATTGTCGATCCCTACCAGATCGTACTTGCTCCGTTGGGGGAATGGCTCCGTGCACCGGTCTAACAGAACTAGCGGAATCTGGGCTCCGTCCAGTTCGCGGCAGATGGCGCGGTTGACTCGATCCCGGTTGGCTGTCAATTCGAGAGGAGCAAAGAACACGCCATCCACGCGGCGGTGAATGAACTGGCGGCATAGGTGAAGCGCCTGCTGTTCCAATTCCTGGTCCCCGGGCTTCGTATGCCCCCAGAGAAATGCATGCGGGCCTTCGTCCGGAACACCTGTCATGCCTTGGCAAATCGGCTCGAAAATTTCGGTTGTTCCTAAATTGGGAATTAGCAGTCCGAAGTTGAACCCATCAGCGGCCGCTACAGGACTACGAACGAAATTCCCCGAACCCGCTTTGCCGGTTAAGAGTCCTTTCTGTTTTAATTCACGAAGCGCGCGTCCCACGGTGATTCGAGACGTTTGAAACAGCGCCACCAGCGCCGCTTCGCTTGGAAGCTTCTGACCGGGTCCATATTTGCCCGACTCGATATCGTTGGTCAACGCTTGCAAGACTTGCCGGTAACGCGCAATTTCAGACACCAAGCTGATATTACAGCTATTAGTTATTTCTATCAACCTGTCATAGTTTTCGGGTTAGCCTGAAAGAGGAGGAAGTAATGATCAAGTCAAACAAAGCACCGGGCAAACAGTATTTGCTGATCAGCGATTTCGATCAAACGCTGAGCTTCAACGACTCCGGCCTGGTTTTGAGTGAAATCCTCGGCATTGAAGGCTTTACCGAAAAGGTCAATGGACTAAGCGACATCCATTTAGTTCAGCAAGGCGGTGAGCTGGCATATTTGCTTCTGCACGACCCGGATTTTCGAAAGGTCCGCAAGGAACACCTGATCGAGGTAGGCAAGCGAGTCCGGCTCAAAGACAACATTCGAACGCTTGCGAAGATGTTGGAAACCCAATTGGGAAATCATCAATTCGCCTTCTATGTGGTCTCTGCCGCGCCGCAGGAAGTGATTCAATCCGCATTGGAGGGGATTGTTCCGCCAGAGAAT
Source organism: uncultured Bryobacteraceae bacterium (assembly GCA_964237255.1). GTDB lineage: Bacteria > Acidobacteriota > Terriglobia > Bryobacterales > Bryobacteraceae > JALYXI01. Next base: position 4,950 of record CAXSIG010000186.1, on the reverse strand, counting down.
ATTTTCGGAACCCAGCTTCGCTATGACGAACGGACCGGTGAGATCCAGTCGATCGCGTGCCTGCGTGCCGGGTATGGCAAGGTCGCAGTGGTGGAAGAACTGCGGACCAAGATGCAGATCAATCATGACTCTCTGGTTTATGTCGGCGACGGCAGTTCCGACGTACACGTGATGCTGCATGTCAACCGGCTAGACGGCCTTACCATCGCGGTATCAGAGAACAAGTACATTACGCAAATCGCAAGCCGTACTATTCTCAGCGACAACGCGCTCAGCGTTTTGATTCCGGTGCTGGAGGACATTCTTGGCTGGGACTCCATGAAGATTCGCGCGCTCTTTCACGCTCACGGTTTTGTGGTGCAGGAGTGGGACAAGGTACGAACCGATTCTCTGGTCATCTCTGAGACGCAGGCTGCCGCGTGACTACGCTCGACCTAATCGGGTGGATCGCGACCGCTGCGTTTTCGGCGTCGTACTTCGTGCGTGGGTCGAAAGCGCTGCGGTGGGTGCAGGCGGGGGCGGCTGTGATCTGGATCGTATATGGCATTCTGCTACACGCCGTGCCAGTGGTTGTGGCGAATGCTGTCGTAGCCCTCGCCGCGTTCGGGTCGTCTCTGCAAAAGACCAAGCGCGAACTGCCTTCCGATATATGATGATCCCGATGGATCTTTCTCGACGCGAGTTCTCCACCGCGGCCCTTGCCGCCGCTGCCACAACGGAGTTCGTCCCCATGGCTCATGCCAAACCGCTGATTCCATTCTCCCCAGGAATCAAGATCTCCATGCAGGTGGACGAAAAGGTTAGCGATGAGGACCTTACCTGGATCAAGCAGATGGGAGTCGACTATCTCAACGTCCAAACCGGCGCCGGACGCGCGACCTTAGACAACTTTCTGTCGATCAAGAAGCGCGTGGAAGCGGCGGGCCTGAAGGTTTGGAACATCTCGAACAACGACAATCGCAACATCGAAGAG
>CAXSIG010000186.1:2645-3967 GCA_964237255.1 uncultured Bryobacteraceae bacterium | reverse complement strand
TCACACTGAATCTGCCGGGGCGCGATGCGAAGATCGCGTGGCTAAAGCAGTACATCCGCGATACCGGGAAAGCCGGAATCGGATACATCACGTATGCGCACATGGCAAACGGCATCTGGTCCAGCAAGCAGGAAACCACGCGCGGCGGCGGCCAAGCGCGCGCTTACCACTTGGCCGATGCAAAAGGCTTTTGGAACGGGAAGACTTACGAAGGACCGCTCACGCATGGGCGCAAGTATTCGAAAGATGAGCTGTGGGAGAACTACACCTACTTCATTCGCCAGATCGCACCGGTCGCCGAAGAAGCCGGAGTCCGTATCGGCATTCATCCAGACGATCCACCACAGCCCGAGTTAGGCGGCATCCCTCGCCATATTTTCGGCACTTTTGAAGGATACAAGCGTGCGCTGGAGATCGCGAATTCGCCCAACATCGGTGTGTGCCTCTGCTGTGGCACCTGGATGGAAGGCGGGAAGTACACGGGAAAGAACGTCTTTGACGCCGCTCGCGAATTCCAAAAGATGGGCAAGCTGTTTAAGATTCATTTCCGCAACGTGACTTCACCGATTCCCGACTTTGTCGAAACGTATATCGATAACGGATATACGGATATGTGGAAGCTGATGCAGACATTGGTGGACTCCGATTTTCGCGGTAACCTGATCGCCGACCATGTACCGGCAATGGCGGGTCCACGGCAATCGGCGTGGTCGTACAGCATGGGGTATATTCGGGCCTTATACGACGTCGCGGTTGAGAGGAAGAAAGCTTAAATTAGCTCGCGTGCGAATTCTTCTCCTTTTCGCCGTCGCAGCGATTGGTTACGGTGAAATCATTCGGCTGGACGGCTCGCGCCTGTCCGACACGGATGCGGATGCATTTGCTCGTAAGACACTGCAAGCAAACCACGTCACTGGCGCGCAAATCGTAGTTATGAATCGCGGCACCGTGGTGTGGAGCGCCGCTTACGGATTACGGCGGCGCGACCCCGAACTCGCGATGACTCGCGAAACTACCACCTGGGCAGCATCGCTCACGAAGAGTGTTTTCGCCACATACGCCATGCAATTGGTGGAGCGCCACATCATCGAACTGGACAAACCCGTGGCGCAACAACTGCCAAAGCCGCTCAACCAATACGAACCGTATCGGGATTCCGCATCCGCTATCGTCAATGACCCTCAGTGGCAGACCGTCATTCCACGCATGCTCTTGTCGCACACATCCGGCTTATTCAATTTCGCCTTCCTGGAACCGGATAAGAAAATGCGGCTACGCTTCCAGCCTGGCACTCAATTTCTGTACTCCGGCGAAGGGATGAA
>CAXSIG010000186.1:0-2635 GCA_964237255.1 uncultured Bryobacteraceae bacterium | reverse complement strand
CAAAAGCTCGGACAACCGCTTCAGGAGCTTATGTCCAAGGCCATCTTCGAACCGCTGCATATGACGCGCACGGAGATGATTTACAACGAGCGGTTCGCCGAGAACGTCGCCGACCGATACAACCTTGATGAGAAGTTCCTTTCACAAACACGCCGTTTCCCCGCGCGCGCATCGGGGAACATGACGAGCAGCGCCGACGACCTGGGCCGCTTTCTGACGGCATTGTTCGAGGGTAGAATCGCAAGCAAATCGACCATATCCAAGATGCTTCGCCCCATGTTTCCTATCCGGACGCTCCATCAGTTTGGCAAGCTCAACGAACCGAAAGGTGTGGAAGCGGAGCGAGTGGGACTCGCATACGGCCTGGGGTGGGGCCTGCTCACTAAGACTCCCTATGGCCCAGCATTCTTCAAAGAAGGCCATGGTGACGGCGCTCAAAATTATATGATCTGCTTTGAGCGCTCCCGCTCCTGCATGATTCTCCTCACCAACAGCGACAATGGCGAACTCGCCTTTCGCCCGTTACTCGAAACCATCCTCGGCGATACTGTGACGCCCTGGGAATGGGAAGGCTACACGCCGGAGTATATCCAGGAAAGCAGGAAGTCTCAGTAGTAGTAGTCGATTAGAACAGCAGCTTAAGTGCGAACTGTAGCTGGCGCGCTGGGAACGTCGAGGTAATCGTCCCGAAAGCGGAACTGCTGATGTTGCTATTTGCCGCGGTAAAATTCGTTTGGTTGAAAACGTTGAATGCTTCCGCGCGGAATTCGAGCGAACTGGATTCGGACCACAGGCGGAACTGCTTGTGCATGGCCGCGTCTAATTGGTAAAAAGGATGGCTTCGGGCCAGGTTGCGGCCAGCGTTACCGAAAGGCTGGCTTGGATCTGTTGGCACAAGGACAGTGGCGCGGTTCAGGTAGTTACGCTGGTCGCGCTGGCCCTCCGGTGTGACCGGGTTACCGATGACGTTTGGGCGATAGGTGGGCAGTCCGCTGACCTGGAATTGCGATGTCGGACTGTAGCTGAGGTTGATCGGCAAACCGCTGGTTGCGGTATCGATAGCGGAGAACTGCCATCCACCCAGGACGGCTTGGACCGGATAAGGCGCGCTACTGCCGAAACGCCGACCTTTCCCGTAAGGAAGGTCATAGACCACGGATGTCGTATCGTTAAACGGTTGATCGTAACCTGACGGTCCCTTTTCCGCGCGCAGGTTATAAATGTTGACTCGCGAGTTATCTCCATTCGCTGTTTCCAGATGTCCCGACGCGTTATCGATCGCCTTGGACCACGTAAAAGAGTTAATGAAGTACAGACCCTGCGAGTAGCGCTTTTCCACCTTCAATTGAAGCGCGTTGTAACTGGAGGATCCCGCTCCGTAAGCAACTTCTATGGTGCTGAATTTCTGAAATGGACGGCGGGCCTGCAGAGATAGATTTTGCCCGACCTGATTGGCAACGGCTTGATTGTAATCGGCCAGGATCATCAGGTGCGTGCCGCGATTCCCGACGTAGGCCGCATCCACCACAAGAGTCGGCGTGATCTGCTGCTGCACTGTGAAATGCCAGCTTTGCACATAGCCGGTGGGGTTGTCCTTCGGGATATAACGCGCTTGCGCGGCCAGCGGATTGAAGTTCGCGGGTACGGCGAAGTTATCGGGATAGCCTTGCTGCGTGGTTCGGAAGCAGGTGGTCGGCGCGCTGTTCGCTCCGCATAAAGGGAGATCGGGAGTCTGATCGATGGTGGCGTCGAGGATACTGGGGCCGTTGTAAGAGAGAAGGTTCTCACCGCCTAAGCGGTTGAATTGCACGTAGCTGATGCCATAGGCGCTGCGGATCACGGTTGACGGAGTCGCCTTGTAGGCCAGCCCTACGCGAGGCGCCCAATTGTTGTACTTCGGATTCACCAAAGCGCGGTCGTAGAGCGATCCGTTCTTCGCCTGAATCAGCGTTTGCGTCGCCGGATCGAAATTGGCGAGGCGGTTGTCCTTTTCCCACTGAGGCGTGGCGAACTCGTACCGGATTCCCAGGTTGAAGTTGAGCTTCGTGGAGTACTTGAAATCGTCCTGCAAGTAAGCAAAATGCATGCGCTGGCGAAGTTCCACGATGGCGTAGTTGTTCAACTCATAGTGGCTGCGTGCGCCGAGCAGGAAATCCGAAAGGTTATAGGCTTCCTGTAAATATGCCGTGCTTGTGGTCGCCGCGCCCGTAGGACGGCTGAATTGTCCGCCGTAGACATCGCTGCCGTAAACGGGGTTGAAGTCGTCAACGGCCGTATCGATGCGCTGATACTCATAGCCGGCCTTGAGTGTGTGACGGCCCAGGTACTTCGAGTAATTCACTTTCGGGTTGATTACGAACGGGTTCTGGAACTGGGGATTGCTGGTTTGACGTCCCAACTGGCTGAAGCCTGTGATCGCCTGCGAATTGAGCGCGCCTGCTATTCGCGGATCGGTAGGCAGGCCAGTGATCCCGTTGGCAGTGAGAAGACTCGGTTGGCCGAGGCCGATCGGGGACTTGCCGCCATCGGTCCAGGTGAACCCTAGACGGGCCTCGAAAACGGACGTCGGACTTAAGCTGTACGTAATGGCCGGTGCGATTTGCTGGTTGAATTGGTGGAAGAATCCGTTGGCATT
>CAXSIG010000185.1:1248-8820 GCA_964237255.1 uncultured Bryobacteraceae bacterium | reverse complement strand
CCACTATCAAACTCAAAAGCGCTCACACACCAGTGGGGTTCACCGGGTGCTTACGCAAAAGCTTCAACTTTGGATGATACCTTCGAGGCATTTTGTAAGACCGTACCGTTTCCCGGACCGGAGCCGCCGACGTTAAATCCAGGCGAGTCGCGCACGGCGACTGTAGAAGAGGTGATGGTGCGTTTAGGGCGCTTCGCATACGACACCTGCGAAAATGCGAGGGATCATCTGTACGTCAATTCATGGTGCGCAGAAGAAACAGAATCTATGGCGATGTGGGAGTTGTTTGGATGCCGACACTACGGAGTAGCAGTGAAGTCGTCTGTGGACAATTATCTTCGGGCGGTAAGGTTCGACGTAGATCCCGGAAGACACTGCAAATTTGGCCGCGTCAGCTACCACGCTGATATTTCGTCAGCGAGGGAAGTTGTTCGGGATTACACTACGTCCGTTTCCATGAGTTCAAAACTATGGGCAGAAACACTGAAACTTGGGTTTCACAAAAGAGCGGCTTACCGGCACGAAAATGAGTGGCGCGCTGCACTCTATCAGGATCCCCGACCAGACACCATCGGCATCACGGTTTCATGTGATATGCCGACACTGATTGATGAGGTTATGGTAAATCCCTGGGCGCAGTCGTTCTTCTTCGATTCAGTGGAGGCGATTATGGAAAAGTTTCAACTGGATCGACACTTGAACCGTTCTCGATTGCTTGAAAAGCCAGCTCGGGCCGGCTAGTTCTCACTCCCTCTTTCGCCTTACTTTCACCCAAACATAGCCGCGAAATTCGCTCCTTTTCACCCCTGTTTCACCCCTGTTTTATCGGAGGTCCAAAATGGGGCATTTTGCTAACGCCTTGCTAACAAAACCTGCTAACACAGTCTAAATTGCGGCGGTACGGGCAAACATCAAACAGTATGGCAAGAGCCTCGAATCGCATGACTGACGGGCACTTTCGAAGATTACCAGAGACAGCCGGGCACGAGGATCATCACATTGCTAAACCGTCGTAGGCCTTTAAAGTCTACCGGGGGTTCGAATCCCCCCCTCTCCGCCATTTCAATCTCCTCCTACTGAATTAGCGACTGCGATACCTTATTTCTCGCGGGCTTGACGTTTAATAGGCGATCGAATTGGTCCAAGGAGAAACGTTTAGCGGCTTATCTTCACTTACGATTCGAAGGAGAAATACAAAATGAAACGATCGTCAGTGTCTTGGGTTGCCGCTCTATTCTGCGCCGCAATTTTCCCGACCATCGCACACGCCGCCGCCCCACCTAACGGGAGTTATAAGAGAACATGCGCTGTCCAAACCTTTACAGGTTCGGTGTTAACCGCGGCTTGCCAACCGGACGACAGTCCAAACTTTAGAACTACCCAAATCGATATCCTCGCTTGTAGACAAGACCCCGATGTTTTCAATCGTGATGGGGGTTTACAGTGCTATACCCGGCAAGGCTGGGGAAGCGGTCGCGCCGTTCCTCGCGGAAGCTATATCGATAGCTGCAAGGATGTCATCGTTTCCGGCGACCAAAGAACCGTCACTGCACAGTGCAAAAATAACAACGGAAAATACCAGAGGACCGAGATCACTACCGGGAGTTGCCGACTTGGAAACGGACTTGACAATCAAAATGGCAGGCTTGCCTGCCATTGATCTAAACCGTGCCGAATCCTTAGTGGAGAATGTGTCACAGGCACGTTCTCCACTTCCAACTACATTCCGGCTCAGCAATCCGACTTATTGAGAGCCGCTAGGCTTCTGAGCGGATGTCAATGCTGTCAGCACTTCTTCACTGTGCTGTTGCGGCTTGACCCCAGTCCACACCTTCGCGATCTGGCCCTTAGGATCGATCAGAAAAGTGTTTCGCAGCGCCATTCCCGGCGGGTTGCGTAGAGATCCGTACTGCTCCGTCGCTTTCTTGTCTGTGTCGGCCAGCAACTTAAATGTAAGGCTTTCTTTTGTGCAAAACTCTTTGTGACTGTCCGCGGAATCCACGCTCACCCCCAGAATCACGGCATTGAGATCCTGATACTTCGCCAGATCCCTCTGGAAGTTGTGCGCTTCAATTGTGCAGCCTTGCGTCATATCTTTGGGATAGAAATAAACCACCACCCATTTGCCGCGATAGTCTTTTAGGTTCACCTGAGTTCCGTCTTGCGATGGAAGCGAAATGTCGGGCGCCGATTGTCCCGCTTGCGGAACCTCGGCGCAAAGTGTCATGGAAGCGTAAGCCAGAGCAAGCACACCAAAACTCACTGCCATTCGAACTGATTTCATTTACCCTCTCTTGTTTATCCTGCCATGGAACGTTGTCGCGTGCGCCATGTTTAAATCCTGCGAGCTTTCAATAGTGAATTTTCCGCGAGCGTGTACTGCCCGTGCGGAACGTCTTTAAACTCCTGCGTGTGGCCGCTCGGCCATGCAACCGTTACGCGTTGCGCCCTTTCGAGAGTTCCCATTCCAAAAGTCACAGCCAGTTCGGATTGGGAAAGATAGCTTGAGCCACTCTTGACCGTCCGCGTTTGAGTCATTTCGCGCGTAGACACCCGGACCACCGCGCCAATCCCGTCACGGTTCGACTTTGTACCTTGCAGTTGAATTTGCAAGGATCGATTGCCATTCGTGACGTCGTTACGGTAAAGGAGCGCGGGTCCGCCATTCGTCGTAATCAACAAGTCCACGTCTCCATCGCGATCGAAATCCCCGCAAGCAAGTCCGCGGCCCACCTTGGGCACAGCGAAATCCACTCCCACTTCACGTGCCGCATCACGAAATTTTCCAGCTCCCTGGTTGAGGAATAAGTGAGGAGCCTGCGCATAAGTCGAATTCGAGCGTACGTTCCGGACGGTGGGATCGATGTGTCCATTCAAAACACACAGATCTAGTCGCCCATCGAGATTTGCATCGAAGAACGAGCATCCGAAACCGAGTGTATTTCGGGAGGCTCCTCCTACGCCGGAAGATAGGCTCGCGTCCAGAAAGGCGCCCGACGCCGTACCGCGGTACAGTGCCACCATCTCGTTATCGAAGTTCGTAATCGATAGGCCGCTGAGTCCAGAATTTTCGAAGTCCGCGGCATCGATGCCCATACCGGCGCGGGTTCCGCCATCCTCGCTGAACGCGATACCGGAACGAACACCGGATTCCTCGAAAGTCCCGTTACGCAGGTTTTTGTAAAGCTTGTTCGGCTGAGTATCGTTTGAAACAACCAAGTCCGGCCATCCATCGCGGTCGACATCGATGGGCGCAACGCCGAGTGATTTCGAACTTGTGTCGAAGATGCCGCTCTTGGCGGTGACATCCTCAAACGTTCCATTTCCCCGATTTCGAAACAGCCAGCAAGTGGAACCGCGGTACGCCTCCGGTGTGCAATACGATTTGTTCTTCCCGTCGGCGCTGCAGAACACGTCGTGCGCCGCGGACCACTGCACATAATTGCAAACGAACAAATCGAGAAGTCCATCGCGGTCGTAGTCGAACCACATAGCCGATGTACTGAACGCCGAACGCCCGGCCAGTCCGGCCTTTGCGGTTACATCGAGAAAGTGTCCCTTGCCTGTGTTGTGAAACAGCCTGTTCTGGCCGACCGCGGTGACTAGGAGATCCGAAAATCCATCGTTGTCGTAGTCGGCAACCGCCACTCCCATTGCATACATTTCGACCGCGAGTCCCGATTCGGCCGTTACATCGGTGAACGTGCCATTGCGATTGTTTCGGTAAAGCCGCAGAGTACTGGTTGTCTTTTTATGGCTCGGCCAATCGCAGCCGTTCGCGATTACGATGTCGAGCCAGCCATCGCGGTCGTAGTCGATGAAAGCACAACCCGGACCCATGGTCTCCGGAAGGTACTTGGCGCCGAATGCACCGGTGTTGTGATGAAAGTCGATTCCAGCGGACCGCGTGACATCGGTCAAATGAAAGCCGGGCGTATCCGGCGCTGCACGCAACAACGCCGGCGAACCCAGCAGTAAATCCCGCCTGGTCAAGCGATGCTTACCAGACCAGCGCGGATCGCATAAACAACCAGGTCGGCCGTATTGTGGACCTTCAAGGTTTGCATGATGTTCGCGCGATGCACGGCCACGGTATTCGCGCTGAGGTTCAAAATCACAGCGACATCCTTGTTGGATTTTCCGTTAACCAGAAGTTGCAAAACTTCCAACTCGCGAGCGGAAAGAGCGGGCTCTTCGGCGGCGGCAGGCGGCAATGCCAAGCGTGGGTCCAGCACCGTCTCCCCGGCGGCAACACTCTTCACGGCGTTTACCAATTCCAGATCTTTGGCGTTTTTCAGTAAGTAGCCGCTTGCTCCCGCATCCAGGCATTTGCGCACATACACCGCTTCCGCATGCATGCTGAGAATCAGTATGCGGACCTCTGGGGCCTTCGCCAAAATTTGCCGCGTCGCCAGAGCGCCATTGCTGCTGGGCAGCGCGTAATCCATCACCACTACCTGCGGCCGCTCGCGGAGTGCGATGTCAATCGCTTCCTGTCCGTCCCCCGCCTCGGCTATCACGCGAATCGATAGATCGTCCTCCAGCATGCGGCGAAAACCGCGGCGGACTAGTTCGTGATCGTCCACAAGCAATACGGTAATGGTCGCCGACATATTAAACCGGAACCGTCACGCGGACCAGAGCACCACCATCCGCCGCTTCGAGGAACTCGATTTGCCCGCCCGTCAATTCCACGCGCTCTCGCATGGATATCAGACCTAGCCCGGACTTTCCGCGACCGCTGAAGCCCCGGCCTTGATCTTCTATTTCCAGCGTCAACATCTTCTCTGAACCGCCAAGACGCACTTGCGCGACATCCGACCCCGAATGGCGCGCCACATTATTCAGGGCTTCTTGTAGGACGCGATAAATATGCGCGGCCTTCTCGCCGTCTATGTCCTGTATCGATCCCGATTTTGTCAGTTGAATCGCAATGCCGGTGCGTCTCTCAAATACCGGCAAATAGGCATCTACGCTGCTTTCGAAACCGGTCTCTTCCAGCATCAACGGATGAAGCGCTTGGGAAAGCGACCGCACTTTCTCAAGCGCCGATTGAACCGCGTCTTGAATTTCACGAAGCTCCTGACTTACCAGAGCCGGACTGGTGGTGACCAGCCGTTGCGCCCGCTGCAGCATAGCCCCGACCGCTGTCAGGATTTGACCGAAATCGTCGTGCAACTCTCGCGAGATAGATCGGAACGTATTCTCCTGCATGGAAATAAGCTGTTGCGCCAATTCGCTGCGACGTTCGGAAAGCGTGTTCACCTGGTCGAAAACGCGCCTGTTGTAATGAATCAGGTAAGCGCTCACGGCCGTGATGGTGACAAGCATGGCAAAGAGAAAGATATAGAGGTTTCGTTCCACCTGTGCGTGAATCTGCCGCGTACGCTCATATGCTTGCTCCTCGCTCTCATTATTCTGCACAAGCAGACGTGAAACCGCTGTACTGATCGCCGCTTGCCGAGCTTCCAGAGAAAGTCGCACCTGGGTCCGGGCTTCGGCCTCGTCGTGGACGGCCAAGTCGAACATGCGGTCTAATGCGTTCCAGAACTGTGCTGTTGAAGCGGCTACATAGAGCCGTTGTTCAGGCGTTCTGCTACTTGGGGCGACTTGCGATTCACGAGCGAACGCATCGTCTAAATCCGATTGGATTCGGCGGAACTGCGCGCGCCACGCGGTAAGCGGGTAGTCTTCTTTCGAATCCAGCATGTCGCGCATGGCTAAACCCAGCACATTCAAATCGTTTTGAACGCGGACAAGTAGCAGGGAGTCGCGGCGGTTACGATCTATCGTGTCGGTTTGCAGGCTGCGCAAACGCGAAAGCTGGGTCGCTGTATATCCGGCGTAAGTTGCGAGCGCGATCAGACTGAAGATCAATCCCGCAAACAGTCGAAAGCTGAGGGAGCGCTTCGATTCCAAGCTGCCTCCATTATTACTAAGTTCAACCGGGGTTACTTTGTCAGCTTGATTCTGTGGGTGACTCCGACGTGAATCCGTAATCGATTCGAACTATTGAAGCCATCTAACTCCTTCGATAGACTTCGCCTTTACGCTTACGGAAGCACACCTTTATGCCTCATATTCAGTTGCCCGAAGGACTGCCGGGAATTCGCGGCCCAATGGCGTTTCGGCCGGAGACTGCGAAACCGCTGAACGAATTGGTGGACGTTTTGCTGCGTGGACCGCACACGCTCTCGCCCGGTGAAAGAGAGTTGATTGCGACATTCGTATCTGCGCAAAACGATTGCACATATTGCCAAACCATCCATGGTGCGATTGCGGCCCACCATCTGGGAGGCGATGAGGATTTGATCGAAAACGTCAAACGTGATTTCGAATCGACCAACATCTCTCCGAAGCTGAAGGCCCTTCTTGCTATAGCCGGTAAAGTGCAGATCGGTGGGAAGCAAGTAACCAGCGAAGATGTGGATAACGCGCGCGCGCTGGGCGCAACCGATCTGGAAATTCACGATACGGTTCTGATCGCCGCGGTATTTTGCATGTGCAATCGCTACGTGGACGGCTTAGCTACATGGACGCCGGAAGACCCCGACTTTTACCACCGGCGTGCGGCCGTGGTGGCCGCCAACGGATACGTTGCAAGCACTGTAATCCCTCCCGAACCGGTTCGGGCATCTCAGTAGCGTAAGGCTCTAATTCAATGACGAACATTTGTCGAACGGTATTCGTGTGCCTTGGGATGTGCATCGCTTTCCCGGCAGAATCGCAAGACCCGGACGGCGCCATTGAAGGTTCCATCCGCGACAGATCCGAAACGCGAATTGGCAGCGCTCATGTAACTGCGAAGAATCTGGAAACCGGCTTCAGCAAAGAAGCTATCACCGGCGCGGATGGACTGTTTCGTCTTTCGCTGCTTCCCGTAGGCCGCTATAGCATCAGCGTGGAAGCATCGGGGTTTGCGATGCTCCAGGAATCGCCGTTGATCGTAAACGTCAGTCAGACCGTTCGGATTCAGTTGCAGCTCACTCTCGCAACTTTATCCTCGGCGATTACGATTGCGGCCGAAACGCCGGATCTCGATACGTCCACCAATACTTTGGGCGCGGTAGTCACCGGCCGCGAGATCGTCGACTTGCCTCTGAACGGCCGCAACTTCACGCAACTGGGATTACTGCAAACCGGCGCGGCGGCGCTGACGGGTGGCCTGATTCAGGCTGGCGGTCCTTTGCGGCAAGGCCAGACTTACTCGGTCAATGGAGCGCGGCCGGAACAAAACATGTACCGGATCGACGGCGCGCAGAACGTGAACCGCATGGATGGCGGATACGCGCTGAAGATTCCGGTCGACGCGATTGCGGAGTTTCGCATTCTGACGCAAACGGCGCCACCCGAATATGGAGGCACCGCGGGAGCAACCACCACAGTGGTCACTCGTTCCGGATCCAACCAACTGCATGGCGCGTTCTATGAGTTTTTCCGAAACGATAAGTTGGATGCCCGCAATTTTTTCTCGCGTGATGTGGAGCCGTTAAAGCAGAATCAATTCGGCGGCACAGCCGGTGGTCCCATCCGGCGCGACCGATTGTTCTTGTTTGCCTCTTACGAAGGCTT
>CAXSIG010000185.1:0-1205 GCA_964237255.1 uncultured Bryobacteraceae bacterium | reverse complement strand
ATCGCCAGGGCCTCACCACTTCCGCTACGGTACCCAGCGCGCAACAACGCGCCGGAAACTTCTCCGGAATCGGCGGCCCGCTGATTAACTTCGCGGCTGGGGGAACGGTTTTTCCGAACAACCAACTACCCGCGTCGGTTATCAATCCGGTCGCGCTGAAAGTGCTTGGTCTTTATCCGCTGGGAAATATCTCGCCCAATTTGTACCGCACCACCGTGGTTGGAGCTAACAACTATGACCAAGCCGGCGCGCGCCTGGACTTCAACGCATCGGTCCACGATCAATTTTTCGCACGTTACGCATGGTCCGGCGGCTATGACTTCAATCCAGTGTCGGTGCGCGGTACACCGCTCCCCGGCTTTCCTACCCGGGACGACACCAAGGCGGATTTCGCGGAAATCTCTAACACTCATGTCTTCTCGCCGGCAATCACAAACTCAGCGCGAGTCACGTTTCTGAGGTACTTGTTCGACTTCGATCTGCGGTTGAATCAGACGCCGCCCTCGGCGTTAGGATTCACTTTGCCTCCGGCTGCGACAGCGGGGCAAGGACCGCCATTTTTCAATATTCTGGGCTATTCGCCGACCGGCGGCGCCATTACGGGGCCGCGCAATTCCACGCAGAACAACTTCGAGGAACAGGAAAATCTTTCCTGGATTCGTGGATCTCACTCCATGAAGTTCGGCGCCGAGTTTGTCCGGACGCAGATTAACATGTTTCAAGGCATCGCGCCGAATTCGTTTTTTATCTTCGCTTCCAACTTCCCAACGAATGACGCCATCGCGAATCTGCTTTTGGGTTCGCCCGTCACCTTCTATCAGGGCTTGGGAGATTTTCACCGAGGTTTGCGCAATTGGAACCTGGGCCTGTACGCTCAGGACGAATGGCGAATCGGCGCTCGCCTCACTTTTAATTACGGGCTGCGTTATGAGCGGGTGAACCCGATCACAGAGATTGCCGACCGGCTAAATGGTTTCGTGCCAGGCGTTCAATCGAAGGTGAATCCAGCGGCCCCCACTGGAATTCTGTTTCCAAACGATCCGGGAATTGCATCCGGTATTGCGCCCGGCGACAACGGCTTTATGCCGCGTATCGGTTTCGCGTGGGATCCCAGAGGAGATGGAAAGTGGTCGGTCCGGGTAAGCTACGGTTTGTTCTACGATCAATTTCAGAACGGACCAGGTGCGGCTTCGCAAGGCCCTGTA
>CAXSIG010000184.1:3851-8867 GCA_964237255.1 uncultured Bryobacteraceae bacterium | reverse complement strand
TCATTTCGTCCGAATCCGCTACCGGCATGCCGGCTTGGGCGTTGCATCGGAACGCATTTGTTTACGTCAGCGAGCGAAGCGGATCTTCCGCAATTTGGATGCGCGGCGACGATGGAGATCGCCCGATTGTCACTTCCGAGTCGTTTCCCGCGGGAAGCCGGGGCTCATTCATTGTTCCGATGCTCTCTCCGCAAGCCGACCGTGTGCTCTACACGCGTGGCAGCGGTGGCAGCAACGATCAATTTAACTGGATCTCCTCGCTTTCCGGCGGACCGCCGGTTCGCTTGACTAATGTAACGGGTGTTATTGAGCGCGCCGGCTCTTGGTCTCCGGACGGGACGCGGATTGCCTACTGGCAGTATCGAAATGGAGTTGTCTCGGTGATGGTGGTGAGAACCGCAGGCGATGCCACACCCGTAGCGCTTTGCGCGAAGGTGGGACTTCCGCTGCCGGAGTGGTCGCCCGACGGCCAGTGGATCAAGTTCTTCGACGCTCAAGGCGGCGACACTTCACCCGGCTGGACGCTAATTTCACCGGACGGCAACACGCGGCGAAGTTACGGTGAGCAGAATGCGGTCCAAATGACATTTTCGGTCGACTCGAAGCAGCTTTACGGAATCAGGGTTGAGCCGAATCGCCGCACCTTGTTTTCGATCGAGATTGCAACGAAAGAGGTGAAGACTATTGGTGATATCGCCAAGGACTTCACACCTTCCAGCTATAACAATCCCGGCATTCGGCTCAGCCTGTCTCCGGACGGCAAGAGCGTCCTGTATCCGGCAACCAGGGTCAGCAGTAGTCTCTGGATGATGGAAGGCTTTGCTCAACCGCGGTGGTTGGACCAAGTGCGAGAGATGGCGCCCTGGTAAGTCAGGCGGCGCTAATCTGGTTTAGCGTGTCCGGCCCGCTTTGCTTCCACAGCCCTTTCGATGAGCGCTTCGAGCACCTGCATGTCCACATCCGCGAGCTTCTTGATATACAGGCATCCCTTGCCGGTAGTGTGCTTTCCGAGTTTCGCCAGCAACGCTTCAGCGCCATCGAAGCTTGTCGTACCGTATAAAACGTTTGCGGCCTTTCGCGGAGAAAAGCCGACGATCGGCATATCGCCTTCGCGACCGCTCTCATAGGCGTAGTGATAACTGTCGAAGCCGACGATTGAAGGCCCCCACATCGCAGGCTGGTTGCCCGTGATCTTTTGCATTAGCTTGGCCAGAGCCTTGGCATCTGTGCGTCGCGCCTCATCAGCGCACGTATCGAGAAACGCCGCGACACTCATGGTCGTGAGTTTGGTCTTTATTCCTGCCATGAAACAATCATCCGGCGAATGTACGACGTGCTATCAAGTCTACGTCCGCATTAAATTGAAACATTCCGAATCTATCATCGAAGAATGCGCCACCTCCTTCTCGCCGCTTCCCTATGCGCTTCTTGTTGTGCGCAAGAGACCCTGCGGATGAATCAGATCCAGTTCATCGGGACGCACAACAGCTATCACGCCGGGCTTGCTCCCGCAGTAATGGCCATCTTGCGAAAGCAAAATCCACAGGCAGCCGCGTCGCTCAATTACAAGCATCCGAAGCTCGAAGCGCAGCTCGATGCCGGTGTTCGCCAATTGGAGCTCGATGTCTATGGCGACGCCAAGGGCGGTCTTTTCGCCGACCCACTCTTCTTGCGGCTGGCCGCCAAAGAGGGGCCGGTGGATCCCATGCCGCCGGGTTGGGCGGAAGCGATGAAGAGGCCCGGATTCAAAGTTATGCACGCTAACGATGTCGATATCCGCAGCCACTGCGCAACCTTCGTGGCGTGCTTGCAACTGATTCGGACATGGTCCAAGGCGCACCCAGGACACCTACCGATCTATTTGCAGATTGAGAACAAAGAGAGCAGAGCGCGGGAAGGATTCACAACAACGGAACCTGTAACGAAGGCGACCATGGACGCGCTGGACGTCGAGATCCGGTCGGTATTCCAGGAGAATGAGGTCGTCAAGCCGGACGATGTGCGAGGAAAGCACACGACGCTGGAAGAGGCCGTGTTGCAGGAAGGCTGGCCATCGCTCGATTGGGCGCGGAACAAGGTGGTGTTCGTGTTGGATCAGGAGAAAGTGACGACGTTTTACACGGATGGTCATCCGTCTCTGGAAGGCCGGAAGTTCAACGATGCGACATCCCCGCAGATTCGGGAGCTGGTGCAGAAGGGTTATCTGGTGCGAACGATGACGGACGATCCGCAGTCAGTCCTGTCCGGCGACACTAAGCGGCAGCAGCTGGGGATAGCAAGCGGCGCGCAAATTCTAAGCATCGATTACCCGTTCGATTGGAAGGCGGAGTCGGGATATCATACGTCGCTGCCGAAGGACAAAGTTCGCTGCAATCCGGTAAACGCGCCGAAATTGTGCGTAGTCAACTCACCGTACTGAAGAGAGCCTCAACCCCACGGCGTCACATCCTCATTAAATCACAAGCCTGCCCTAGATAGCTGGATAGACTGAGAAGAGGAACACAATTCATGCTTCTCTTAAGCGCGCTTTCCATCACCGCGCTCGCTCTTGCGTTGCAGTTTTCGGAGGCACAACAGAGCAGCGACGAAGCGGCCATTCGCGCCGTCCTAGCTCGGGAGACGGAAGGGTGGGCCAAGTTCGACGCCAAAATGGTAGCGTCCGTCTTCACGGAAAATGTGATCTGGCAAAACCCTTTCGGCGTTCGAATTCACGGCAAACTGGAGTTTGAAAAATTTCTGACGAACCTCTTGGCGCGGCCCGGCTATCGTGCCGGCGAAGACACCAGCCCCACCACCATTCTGGATATTCGCCTCACGTCGTCTACCTCGGCGACTGCGTGGAGTGACGAACGGATCGAAGGCCTTGTGAATGACATGAGTGGTAATCCTATGCAGCCACGACACTCGTACTATCTGGAGGTGCTGGTCAAGAAAGACGGCGCCTGGAAGATCAGTGATGCCATGGTCATGGATATCGTTCATCTGAAGTAGCGACTAACGGTGCGTCGTTCCGCTCCCACCAGCATCTCTGTAAGCAAGTCAGGAGCGTGACCATGGCAAAACAGAAGACAGTTCTCATTACTGGTGCATCCGCCGGCATTGGGAAAGCGACAGCGCAAATTTTCAGGGGCAGGGTTGGAATGTAGTTGCCACCATGCGTAACCCGGAGCACGGGAAAGATCTTCAGGCCCTCAATCAGGTTGTGGTCACCGCGTTGGATGTGACCAAACCGGACACCATCCAGCAGGCAGTGGATGCTGCTATCGAACGTTTTCAATCAATCGAGGTTCTGGTCAACAATGCAGGTTTCGGGGCATACGGCCCACTCGAGGCAACCAGCATGGACACGGTACGCCGGCAGTTCGATACCAATGTAATCGGGCTGCTGGAGACCACTAAGACGGTGCTGCCGTACTTTCGCGCTCAGCACTCCGGTGTCATCGTCAACATCTCTTCGATTGGAGGCAAGGTCACCTTTCCCCCTGGGCACCCTGTATCACGGCACCAAGTTCGCGGTGGAAGGGCTGAGCGAGTCGCTCGCTTTTGAGATGAAAGCAATCGGGGTCAAAGTTAAGATCGTGGAGCCGGGCGCAATCAAGACTGATTTTGCCACTCGCTCGTTTGTCTTCAGCAACGATGAGGAAATGACCGAGTACCAGAAAATAGTCCAAGGTTTGATGGCCGCTATTGAGCCCATGATGGCGAACGGGGCCGATCCCATGGTCGTCGCGGAAGTGATTTACCAGGCGGCGACGGATGGCTCAGACCGCTTGCGGTATCCCGCGGGGAGTGATGCTCAGCCATTTCTGGATGGCCGCCGGAGCCAGGATGACGAAACTTATCTGACGCAGACGCTCGCACAATTTACTTAGCCGCTCACGAACGGGACTGGACGATGTGACCATGCAGAAGTGGCCCGATCGTCGCCTGCTGGATCTGTTGAAATTGAGATTCCTTTCATACAAGCGCCGATGGTCGGCGCCGATTCCGTTGCGTTAGCGCGAGCTGTATCGTTAACCGGGCTCGCGTGCGCCTTGCTAGCGCCCGATGCAGTTTTTCAGGCCATGGGTGCACTTCGTCAGGGGATCGCGCCTACGGAAGTCATTACCTATCGGCACAAAGCTGAGCAAGTGTCTTGAGGTAAGTCCTAGTCGCGAAGTGGATGCTTCCGGCATCCCCAAAGGGCGGCGTCAACAAACGCACACAGGCCATGCATGTGCTGACTGATCGGGAATGCAGACCGACATTCCGGCGCGCCTGGATCGGCTGCCCTGGAGCCGTTGGCATGTACTGGTTGTTCTTGCCCTGGGTATCACCTGGTTGCTCGATGGCCTGGAAGGCAATCTCGCCGGATCCATGGTTGGCATCCTCAAAAGACCAGACACTCTTGCCCTGACCGACGCGCAATTCGGAATCGCATCGACGATCTATCTCGCAGGCTCTGTTTTCGGCGCTCTCTTTTTCGGCTACCTGACTGACCGCCTCGGCCGCAAAAAGTTGTTCAGCGTCACCTTGGTCCTTTATCTTGCAGCCACTGCGGCGACTGCATTCTCCTGGAACTACTGGAGCTTTGTCTTATTCCGCGCACTCACGGGCGCGGGGATCGGTGGCGAATACGCAGCGATCAACTCCGCCGTCGATGAACTGATTCCCGCTCGCGTAAGAGGGCAGGTAGACCTGCTTGTCAACTCCACTTTTTGGATCGGCGCCGCGCTTGGCTCCGGAGTATCGCTGTGGCTCCTGCGTCCGGGATTGTTCCCCGTTGACCTTGGTTGGCGCTTTGCATTCGGCATAGGCGCGGTAGTTGGCCTGGTTATTCTTTTCCTTCGCCGCCATGTACCCGAAAGTCCCCGATGGCTAATGATTCATGGTCAGGACAACGAAGCTCGTCGTGTACTGGCTGACATAGAAAACAAAGTGGCTCCGCAGGGAAGTCTTCCCAAGCCGGAGCACACCATCGAAATTGAGCCGCGCGATGAAACCAAGTGGCGCGAAATTTGGGATGCCATGGCTCAT
>CAXSIG010000184.1:0-3841 GCA_964237255.1 uncultured Bryobacteraceae bacterium | reverse complement strand
TCGGCTTCACTCTCATGGTTACTCAGGCGTTCTTCTATAACGCCGTTCTCTTCCCCTACGGCTTGGTGCTGCTCCGTTACTATAACGTGCCAGCGGAACGACTGGGTATTTATCTTGTTCCTCTTGCGATCGCGAACTTCATTGGTCCGGTGCTCATCGGAAGACTCTTCGACACGCTGGGACGCCGCCGGATGATCGCATGTACCTACATCCTTTCCGGAGCGCTTCTGCTCGCTACCGCGTGGGGCTTTCTAAACGACTGGTTTACATTGAAGACCCTCCCGCTTGCCTGGATGTCCATCTTGTTTGTGGCATCTTCGGCCGCAAGCTCCGCTTATCTTACGGTGAGCGAGATATTTCCGCTCGAAATCCGCGCGCTGGCGATTGCCATTTTTTACGCGTGCGGAACGCTGCTGGGAGGCGTAGGTGGTCCTGCTTTGTTTGGATATCTGGTGGGGACAGGATCGAAGACCGCGCTGTTCTTCGGCTATGTAGCAGGCGCCCTATTGATGATCGGTGGTGGATGGACAGAAGCCGTCATCGGGGTGGACTCGGAAAGAAAGGCGCTAGAGCAAATCTCTACGCCGTTATCAGGGAGAAAGTAGATGGCTGAAGACAAATCGAGAAGCCTGCGCGCGCTGGACGCGTTGAACTTCTGCAATGCGGGCATTCAGACGGGCCTCGGTCCCTTTATGTCGATCTTCTACACCGCTACCCGGCACTGGAACCCGGGTCAGATTGGTGTTCTGATCGCTTGCCAGTCACTAGCCGGTATCGGGCTGCAGAGTTTCACAGGTAACCTCATCGATAACTCGAAACGGAAAGCGCAATGGACCGCGGCGGCTGCGATCATCGTTGGGCTCGGCGCGGTCGGCATCGCGCTCTTTCCGAATTACGGCGTGCAGATCCTGGTGCAACTAGTGATCGGCGTTTCAGTTACCGTGTTCCCGGCCGCGACAGCCGCTTTCGCGTTAGGCCTGGCGGACAAGGACCAACTTTCTCCTCGCGTGGCAAGAAATGAAACGTTCACTCATTTCGGCAACGTAATTTTTGCACTTGCCGCGGGTGCTGTGGGCACCTATCTGGCCCTAGGAAGCATCTTCTACGCGGCTGCGGTTTTCGCGTTCGGCATGGCGGCCGCAGTCATGCTCATCAACCAGGACCAGGTTAGTTTTGAAGCTGCGCGCGCCGGGGATGAAGGTGGAGAAAACGGCGAAAAAGAAGGAGGCAAAAAACAGCCAGTAGGCTTTCGTGACCTCTTTCGCGATCCCCGTGTCCTCACCTTTGTAGTCGCAGTGGTCTTGTTCAACGTGTCGAATGCCGTCACTCTCCCGCTCGTCAGCCAGATTCTCGCGAAAGGCAGTCACGGGAAATCCTCAGCCTGGCAAGTCGCGGCCTCCGTCGCCGTTGCGGAGTTGGTGATGGTCGGTATCGCGGCGTGGTCCGCCACGAAAGTGGATCATTGGGGACGTAAACCACTGTTCCTGATAGCGTTCGCATTCTTGGCTTTGCGAAACGGGGTCACCCTGTTTAGTCACAACCCGGCGTATCTCATTTCACTACAGGCTCTTGATGGAGTAGCCGCGGCGCTCTACGGTGTCCTACTCACTTTGGTGGTGGCAGATCTTGCGAAGGGAACCGGACGCTTCAATTTTCTGCAAGGGGCCACGCAATCCGCTATGGGAACAGGAGGCTTTTTGAGTAATCTTTTGTTTGGCTGGATCGCAAAATCGGCAGGGTTTAACGTAAGCTTTCTTTGTCTGGCGGGAGTGGCAGTTGGGGGCGGCCTTTGGTATCAGTTGCGCATGCCGGAAACAAAAGATCAGGGCGATAAAAGAGATGACAACGAGCGGTAATTTCGCACCGCTATCAAAAGCAACCTAAAGCTTCGAAGCCGCTATGTCGACGGTCAGAACGGAGTGCAATACAACAATTTCCCGCATGCCGCGTTGTCCCTGTCCCCTCGCGCAAATGAATCTGCGATCCCGGCCCGGTCTAAAGCCATGATGCTGAGCGTTAACGTAGTCCAGAGGCAGTGTTAATTCTGAATTACTAGCAGCTCTAGGCCAATAGCACCAAGCGTAGCGTCAAACAAAATGCAGTTTACTCGCCCTGGAAAACCGTACATCACGGCTCATCCGGCACTTCTACCACCACGTCAAAGTATCCTTTGTAGTTTCCGTAATCGCGCGCGTTAAGACCGAACGCCAGCTGCCCGTCTTTCGACGCGGCGATCTGAGCGCTTGTGCCGACTAACTGCCACGGAGAATCGCCGATTCTCCCGATAACAGCACTGGTGGGAATATCCGGAATCAGACGGTATTCCGGCCATGCCGCACCCAAACCATTGGCGTTCGCCGCACCCGAGAACATGCCCGTCGAGATAATTCCGTAAGCGCGAACCGAAACCGCTTGTCCCGCCTTCAATTGCAATTTCGAAGTAAAAGAAGACGATACTGTGCCGCCGTAGATTTTCTTGCCATTTCGTTTCTGGATAAATTCCAGTCCGTCTATCATCTCCTGCTGCTGGCCATAGTACGAACTCATTGCGCCAAGCGTACCTGAGAGAACTCCCCCAATCAGATCAGTGCCGCTGTCACCGACCACACGGCCATTTTTCACGTATGCGTACGCCGGGCTAAAGTCCGCAGATTGCCAGAAATCGAGAAAGACTTGTCGCTGAGCTTCAAGCCCTCCGTTGTCACCGGGAACGACGCCGTGTAGCGCGGCCTGATTCCACCAGTAACGGGCTGCGATCAGATCCTTTTCGAGTACCTTTCCTTCTTTGTAATATCTCGACAAAACAGCCATAGCCTGCGGCGACTCTCGTTCAGCCGCCTGGCGAATCCAGTACATACCGGCGCGTTCGTCGGCTGTAAAGCCTGGCGCGGTTCCTAAAAAGGCGCCTCCCAATTCCAGCATGGCGTCCCGGTCGCCAAGCTCGGCTGCGCCTTTAAACGCCTTGACTGCGAGGGCGGCGTCTCGCTTTACACCTTGCCGCCCGCTGGCGTAAGCCTTGCCAATAAAAAGGTACGCTCCCGAATATCTCCGGGCAGCCGCTTGCCGGGCGAATTGCATGGCTTTGTCAGGATCGGGTTGGGCCTCGCCGACGCCGCTGGCTGTGAGATTAGCAAGCCCCAGCAGCGCGGCCGGATCACCGAAATCGGCTCCCAACCGGTACCATTTGAAGGCGGCTTGGGGATCCCGCTCGACGCCGCGCCCTTGCTCATAAACCTTGCCTATAACGAACGCGGCCCGCTTCACCCCAGCGTCGTACACTTCTTGAAGCAACGCTAGAGCATTTCGATCGTCTTTGCCGACCGAAAGCAGCAGAGCGCGGTCGAACTTTGCCGGTAGAAATCTTGCCGACGCCGCGCGATCAAGAAACTGCGCAGAGTCCGTTTTCGCATTCTCGCCCTCAAGGCCAAGTTGGCAGGCGTAGAAAAACAGGTAAAGCGCTTCCTCATCACCGTCGTGCGCGCGCTCCTCAATCTGTGGGAGAACCCGGCGCGCAACCTGGTAGGCCTTCTCCTGGTCAAGCGCGTAGCCAGCCGCTCCCTGCGATCGGAAGACCGCTTCCCACATTGCCGCCATTGGATCGCGACTTGCCGGAGCCGCCAATTCCGGGGCCGACCGCCGTAAGGAACTCCATCGGTTCCGAAGTATTTTGCTACGGCTCGTAATCTGGGCGCTGCGGCATCGGGGAGATGTACCTGACTGTTGCGATAAAACGGCTCAGTGAGTACAGATAGCGTTTTTCTTCCAAGAACCGTGTTGCGATAGCTGATTGTAATGGACGATGGCGGGCGCTGCGCTTTCCGCCAACAAAGAGAATGAAAAC
>CAXSIG010000183.1:0-8890 GCA_964237255.1 uncultured Bryobacteraceae bacterium | reverse complement strand
GCGAATTCAACTGCAACAAAGCGATGTGATCAGTTTTCACAACTACGATCAGGCTGCTGACTTTGAGAAGCGAATCTTGTCTTTGGAGCGTTACCAAAAACCGATTTTATGCACCGAGTACATGGCGCGCGGCAACGGAAGCACGTTCGAAGGCAGTCTGCCGATCGCGCGAAAGTATCAGGTAGCAGCCATGAATTGGGGATTCGCGAAGGGAAAGACGCAGACAAACCTGCCGTGGGATTCCTGGAAAGATCCGTACGTGGGCGACCGGCGGCCACAGGTGTGGTTCCACGAAATCTTCGACGCGAAGGGTGAACCTTATAGCAAGGCCGAGGTCGACTTTATCAGGAAGATGACCGGGGCAAAACGAATGAAAACATTGAAAAAAGCCGCCTAGAAATGGAAAGGGGCCCGTTCCCGACATGTGCGGTAAAACGGACCCAATCTTGAGAAGACCTGGAGTTTTTGATTAGACTACGGCTACTTCTTCCGCTTGCAGGCCCTTGGGACCTTTCTTCACGATAAACGAGACGCGAGCGCCTTCATCGAGGGAGCGGTATCCGCTGGCGGCGATAGCGGAGAAGTGAACGAATACGTCCTCTCCATTCTCGCGCTGAATAAAGCCAAAGCCCTTGGCGGCATTAAACCACTTAACTGTACCTGTTTCTTTCATGGATCTACCTTTTTAATGATTTGCTTCTGACCGATCGCTTGAGGGGAATTGGGGCACCGCGGAGGGAGCGTAGCTACTTCGAAATACCATCAACTGAATCAATCGACTTGCCAGGTTTCTGATCTTGAGTGTATCACGTCCGCAGGAAATGGCAAATGCATGCATCCGCTTACCTGGAACGAGCCTCCAAATATGCGCAGACAAAGAAAACCAATTCGTTGCGCAGAGGCGCAAATTGCTTCGCTGGATCTTCGCATTCCAGCAGTCTGCGGCTCACACCGGTCATGGCGCTTTGAATCATCGCCGCCACCACCTCCGGATTCTTTGCCGAAGGTTCGCAAGCGCTTGCCAACATCGAGATAATCGCCCGATTCGACCGCAATCCCATGTCGCGGCCAATCTTTGCTCCATCGACGTCGGAGCTTACAGCATAAAGGGCAACGCTGGCTTTCACGTTCCGCATTTTGGCTTCGAGGAATGCATGGATCAAAGCCGTTGCCATATGCGGAAGAGTGGCACCCCGTTCCTCCCGGCAGACGTGCTCGACCGCTTCCGTCACTTCGTCCAGGTGGCGTTTCAACGCGGCCTGCAGCAAAGCGCTTTTATTCGGGAAATATTGATACAAAGTTCCGACCGACACACCGGCCCGCAAAGCAACCGCCGTGGTTGTCAGCCGCTCTTTCCCGGCTTGAAGCAAAACCTGAATCGTAGCTTCCAAAATAGCGTCGAGACTGGCGGTGGATCGTGCTTGTACGGGGGATTTACGGGGTTCCAGAACAACGTGTGACTGCCGCGGCAAATGCGAACTCCTTATCGGAACGTTAGTCATCTAAGTATAGGGAGAACGAAAATGACGAATGATACAAATCTCGGTGGCGACTTCACCTTTCCAGGCGCGTCGCTTACTGTCCATCGCATCGGTTATGGAGCAATGCAACTGGCGGGTCCACATGTTTGGGGACCACCGCGCGACGTTGACGCAGCAGTTGCCGTATTGAGGGAAGCGGTCGCAGCGGGCGTGAACCATATCGATACGAGCGATTTCTATGGTCCTCATATAACCAACCAGATTATTAAACAGGCGCTCCATCCCTATCCGGAGGGACTGGTTATTGTGACAAAGGTGGGAGCGCGCCGTGGGCAGGATCAGTCTTGGCTTCCCGCGCTCTCCGGCCAGGAATTGACGGATGCAGTTCACGACAATCTCAGAAATCTTGGGCTGGATCAGTTGGACCTGGTTAATCTGCGTGTCGGAGGGGTAAACGGGCCATCGAGAGGATCGATCAAGAAACCCTTTACAGCTTTAGCCGAATTGAAAAGCCAGGGCTTGATTCGTCATCTGGGCGTCAGCAACGTCTCTCCCGGACAGTTCGCCGAAGCCCAAGAAATTACCGATGTCGTGTGCGTCCAGAACAATTACAATGTGGCGCACCGAATGGACGATGAATTTATCGATCTTCTCTCGCAGCAAGGTATTGCCTACGTGCCGTACTTCCCGTTGGGCGGATTTAGTCCTCTGCAGTCTTCGGAACTGGACGCTGTAGCGGCTTCTTTGCAATCGACGCCGATGCAGGTCGCGCTTGCCTGGCTCTTGCAGCGCTCGCCGAAAATCCTGCTAATTCCTGGAACTTCTTCGGTGGAACACCTTCGCGAAAATCTAAAAGCGGCCACGCTAGAGTTGCCGTCCGACAAAGTCGCGCAACTGGATGCTATCGGCCAAAAGGCCTAGAAAACCAGCCGCAGCGATGCTTGTACAACGCGAGGCGCCCGCGTTGAGGCTACCTGACCGAACAGCGGATTGGTTTGGGCGCCATTGGTGAGGTCATATTTCGGTGCAAGGTTCAGGCCTGCGTACTGAGTATGATTGAAGACGTTATATCCTTCCATCCGGAACTGAAGGTAACGCTGTTCATTGCGTAAACCGAATCGCTTACTAACGGCAACATCGTTATTGTTCACGCCAGGGTTGCGCACGCTATTCTTGCTCGCGTTACCCGGATCACCCTTACCAGGCGCGGCGAACGCCGCTGGATTAAACCAGGCATAGAAAGTGGACCCATTGGCATTCGGGTTCCCCACCACGTTGACTCGTTGTCCGTCGCCTCCGGACGTTAAATCGGTTCCCTGCACCGTATTCAGGCCGATAGTCGCCGGACTCCCGCTGACAAATTGGCTGATGCCGCTCAGTACCCAGCCGTTCAGCGCGCCCCGAACAACCGCGTTATTGTTCCCGAACGGCAACTTGGGAAGTTGATACGAGTAATTGATTACCAGGTTGTGGGTTTGGTCCGCTCCATCGAACCCATAAGACCAGGAGCGAACATTCTGGTAGATCGGAATGCCTGTATAGTCCAGATACTTGGAGAACGTGTAAGAAAGTCCAAACTGGAAGCCCTTTGCAAAACGCCTGTTGAGCGAGAGTAGCAGGGCGTGATAGTTGGAATTGTAAGCGTCATCCGTATAGGAGACGTTGTTGTAACCGGGGAAAGGCCGGAAGAAATTATCGGCCAATGGCTTCCCTGGCGACGTCAGATCCTGGTTTTGCGGAAGCAACCGTGCGCCGTAAGGAACCGTATTTAGCGCCAGAGTCTGCGGAATGTGCTGGCCGAGAACTCCCAGGTAAGACACGTCCATAACCAGCGAGTGGCCGAGGTCCTGTTGGATGCCGAACGTTAGATTGTAGTTATTCGGAACCTTGTTATTCACATTGAAGCCCTGGGTGTTGCTGGGCGATAGCAGTCCCGCTGTCTGCAGGAATGTTCGCATATCGCCGTAGTAAGTGATCGGAGTGAAGACAGCCGGTGGATTGTTCACCATGTTGCTCCACTTACTAACTCGAAGGGTATAGAGGATGGAAGCTCCCGCGCGGATGGCGGTCTTGCCGTTGCCGAAGGGATCCCAAGCGAAGCCGAGGCGAGGCCCCCAGAGCACGGGAGGTTGCTTAACAAAACCACGTGGATAGCTGTTGTTTCCCGAACTAATCCCGCCCGGCGCCGGGTTTCCAACACCCGGGACGAATAAGCCGACATAGGCGGCCGGTAGCAGCGCACCGGTCAGAGGATTTTGGGCTTGCCGCACTCCACCCACGATTACCGGTTGAAACAGTGGTGGAGCTTGGCTGGCGTTGTAAAGATCTCGAGCGAAAACGGATTGTTGGCCAGGATTATTGGGATACATCTCATTGGTCCAACTCCAGCGGATGCCCGCATCCAGAGTGAACCGCTTGGTTACCTTCCAGGAATCCTGTAAAAACCATTCCGCTTCCGATTGCCTCATGTTGGCGCCATAACGCGCGTTCGATTCGGTGTAGCTGTTAAACACTCCCAGCGCGGCATTCGAGAAAGCATAGTTGGTGTCCAGCGGATTTGCGGTGTTCTTTCCGAGATCGAAGGTACCGCTGAAGGTGCTCTGTTCGCCCTCGTACTCGCGAATTCGGTAGAAGTCGCCGCCGAATTTAATAGCGTGACTGCCTTTATTTATCGTGACGTTGTCGTTGATATTGAATGTGAAATCCGTGCCGCCGGTGAGCAGCCGGCTGTCGTAGCTGACATTAGGAGGATTGTTTACCCCGCCGAATGAGTAACGCGGAATGTAGCCTTGCGCATTAGCTTGGGGATACCATTGGCCCAAAGTGTATCCGATTCCGGAGCGAAGCACTTTGTTAATCTCATTTGTGCTCCCGTACGGGATCCAGTATTCGTGGTTATGCCGAACGCCGGTGTTGTATTCCATTACAACGTTCGGTGAAAAGATGTGGGTGCCGACTAAGGCTAAACCGGATTCCGTAAAGCAGTAGCACTGACCGAAGAAACCAACGGGCGTGGCGCCCGCGGAGACAGCATAGCCTTCCTGTTGAGCGAACCACGTCTTGCCTCGTACGTAGAACCGGTCCTTCTCGGTAGGCACGTAATCGATCTTGAAGAGCTGGCTGCGCTTGGGATCGTGCTGGATCTCTTGAATCTGGTAGTTGTAATTTCCACCGCTAATGGCCCGATTGTTGAAGTTCGGCAGCGGCAGTGCTTTGAGCAGCGCGAGACCATTTGGATTTAGACGCGATTGTGGAATCACATTGCCCGGAAACTGAGCGCCCGTGAGCGGATCGTTCACAGGAATTACTTTGCCGTTGAGATCCAAGGTCTGCGAGAAATCGCCGGTTCGTTCCAAGGCGGTCGGCATTGTGTAACTGGTCAAGGCGCCGGGTACAGCGATTAGAAACTGCTCGAGGTTGTAAAAGCCGAATAACTTATCGCGATTCCGATTCCAGTGGCCCGGCACGTAAATTGGGCCGCCGATGCTTGCCCCGAACGTGTTGTAGCGGTATTCCGGCCGCTTTACGCCGTTGCGATTGTTGAAGAAGTCATTCGCGTTCAGCGCCTCATTGCGAAGGTAATAGTAAGCGCTGCCATGAAAATCGCGGCCGCCGGATTTGGTAACTACTTCGACTATTGCGCCTCCGTTGCCCGCGTACTCGGCTTGATAACTGTTGAGCACCACTTTCACCTCGCCGATTGCATCGAGAGTGGTGACGCTGGAAAAAACGCTCGGGCTGCCTTGGTCGTTACTCACCACCCCATCTACCGCCAGGATGTTCGAATTGGCCGATACTCCGCCTATACTCGGGGTGCTGGTGCCATAGGCGCCCCCCACGGAATCCTGATCGGCCTGATACTGAACGCCCGGAATGGTCCGGAGGAGAGACACCACGTCGCGGCCTCTTGCGGTCAGGTTATTAAGTTGGTTCGTTGTAAGGACCGCCGAATGTTCGCTACTATCCGTTTGCAGTTGGGCGGCTTGCGCTTCTACGCTGATCGTGTCGCTAACCGACCCAAGCTGGAGTTGAATATCGCCCGCTGCTACACGCTCATTGGCTGCGACTACCAATCCGGTTCGCTCCGCCGTTCGGAAGCCGGTATGGACCACTTTCAATGTATAGGTCTCAGGCTGGACCGCGACGAAGTTGAAAATGCCGGTAGAACCAGTGACAGCGCTCTTGGTTTCCCTGGTCGTGTCGCTTGAGATGGTGACTGTGGCGCCCGCAATAACCTGGCCCGACGGATCGAGGACCGTTCCCGATACCGAACCTGTTACTGTCATCTGGGCATGCAGTAGTCCGGAAAAGAGAATGACCGGAACCGCTAACGTTGCGATTGAAATACGCACGATATTTCCTCCCTGAGTTCTCTTGGTACGTGCGGAAATAGATTATCACCATTTTTAGTCGGCTTTTCGACTCGCGATCACGGATCTCAGACGAAGCATGTTCTTCAACGCTTCGAACCAAAACGGCGCGCCCAGGCTTAGTAGCAGAACGGAAAGGGCAACTCCCGGTAGGTTTTCCCATTTCCACTGCCCGATCCAAGCACCGATACCTGCCGGCATTGGAAATAGGTCGGATTGGGCCAGGATTGCCAATTGGTGCGGGTCCATGCCGCTCAATTTTTCCGGAGCGTAGGCCTTCTCCACCAACGAACTACGCAGGGCCTCGTTCCCCGCAAGACGATTCAACAACGAAACCGAATCCATGTGAATCAGAAATGCGACCAGGATTGCATTCACCATGGTGATTCGTCGTGTGGTCAGAGTGAAACGCGCGCTCACCCGATCCATCGATAGCTCAAACCATCCATTCA
Organism: uncultured Bryobacteraceae bacterium; assembly: GCA_964237255.1. Lineage (GTDB taxonomy): Bacteria > Acidobacteriota > Terriglobia > Bryobacterales > Bryobacteraceae > JALYXI01. The sequence continues at coordinate 2,587 of CAXSIG010000183.1, read as the reverse complement.
CTCGGGCTAAGAACTCGCTTGACGCCGCTTTCAATACCGCGGTCTCATGACGGGCTATTCGACCGAGCGTGGGCAATTCCTGTTCAATCACCAACGCCGCTTTGTCGATTTTGCGCAGCGCATCTCCCGCGTCGTCAATCCCCTCTTGCCGGAGAGCATTCCGCAGTACTTCTCGCAAATGTTTCGGAAGTCGGTGTAACGCCTCACCCGCCGCGGCTTCCAGAAGTACGCGGACCAACTCATCGCGATGTACAAAGGTGCCGAGCCTCCGCTCTCCTTCGCGGACCATGGGGTGCAGCAACACGTGCTCAGCAATCGCGCGCGCTTGCTCTGGCTGCAAATCGGCCGCGATCTGGCACAGTAAGTGCGCGAGCCCCGTCTTCAGGTGGGTCCCGCGTGTATTCAGCAGCGCAGTCCAGATCTGCGTCATCACGGTGACGGCCATACTCGCGACCAGCAGCACTACCGTGAATCCAATCAAAATGTCTAATGACTTCAGCATCGCTTACCCATTGCGCCCCGATTGTACAGGCGGCACGGCGCAAAACTTGCTTTTCGTGACGCTTTCATGCATCCTGATAGGTTTTCCGCAATAGATGAATATCCGCGTCCTCTATCACGACCATTGTTTCGACGGCGCCGCCTCTGCCGCTTATTTCACAAGGTTTATGCAGGGCGCGTTCTATCCGGAGGCTTCGTTTCAATACACCGGAATGGCCCACAAAGCGTCCCAAATTTTCGAAGAAACTTTATTTGACGGTGACGTGAACGCGATTGTGGATTTTAAATACTCGCCCAGCTCGAAGCTGACCTGGTGGTTCGACCATCACCAGTCCGCGTTCCTGTCTCCGGAGGACGCGCGACATTTTTCGCTCGAGAAAAATCCTCAAAAGATGTACGACATCAGCTTTCGATCCTGTACGTCGTATATTTCGGCCATTGCGAAGGAGCGCTACAACTTCACGGCTCCTGATTTAGACAATTTGGTTCACTGGGCCAATATTATCGACGGCGCTCTGTATCGCGATGCTCAGGTTGCGGTCGAGTTGGGCGAGCCGGCCATGAAGCTGACGCTGGTAATCGAGGGATCGAAGGGGTCGGGGACGGTGCAGAACATCATTCGTTGGATGCGGGAAATGCCGCTCGAGGAGATTGCCGCACTTCCGGAAGTTCAGGCTATCTACAAACCTCTGTACGAGAAGCATCTGCGGAATCTGGACTTTATCCGGGAGCGAGCGAGCCAGGAAGGGCCCGTGGTTACGTTCGATCTTTCCGGGTATGACGTGGAGGGCTATAACAAGTTCATCCCGTATTATCTGTTTCCGACGAGCGTGTATACGGTTTCTGTCAGCCCTTCGACCTTCCGAACAAAAATAAGCGTTGGATCGAATCCCTGGACTCCAGAGGAACCGAAGCACAACTTAGCCTCAATTTGCGAGCGGTATGGAGGCGGTGGGCATCCCCGCGTGGGAGCGATTTCATTGGAGCCCGGCCAGGAAATTGAAGCGCGCCGCGTGGCTGCGGAGATCATTCAAGAGTTGCAGAACTAGACCGAGACCTGGCGCAGCTAAAGTGTACTGAGCCGGTTTTGCCAGTTGAATTTATTCATCTAATCGAACCAGGTCCGCTGCCACATTGGTTGGTCCGCCGTGGCTATGCGAAATGCCACAATCGAAGTCGCCGCAACGCTTCCGTACATAAACATGGCGTTCCAGAAGAACCAATCGGACGGGCTGAACGTTGCGGGGACGTTATTGAGTATTCCGACCATCAATATCGCCACAACAAGCGAGAGGATCCCTACCCGGAAACCCACCCACGCAATGATCGAGTACACCACTAGGTTCGTAGCCCCATCCGCGACAGGGTTTCGGCTGGCGAGGGTTTGCAGGCCGCCAAACAAAGCCACAAAGACCGCGCTGGCAATCAACTCACGCTTAAATAAAGTGCGGAACAACAGGAGCAGGAGAACCAGTAACAGAGTCGATCGGATAGCCCCAGGCACGTGGAGGAGCCACGCGCCTAAAGCGTTCCGGGAGTCTCCGAGCAAATTTGTCGAGGCAAGTTCCGGTGACGGAGTTTTTGTGCCTAAGGTGAACTGGAAAACCGTTCCCGCCACTTGCCACACCAGCGCCAGGCCGATCCCGTAAAGCGTATCGTGGCCAACCACCGGGTCTCGCCACCGTCCCGACAGAACTGAGGTGGAACCGATCAGGGCCTGAGGCCATCGCCGCCTTACCTGAGGCTCAAAAGCAAGATAAATAACCCAGATAAACGCTCCATAGAACACTGAGGTACAGATCGCAAGAAACGCCATTCCTGCCGTACCTTCCGACGACGTGAAGTGCGCGCGGCAGAGCCATATCGCCATTTGCACCGCAAAAACAAATACTGCGATCCGGAATGCGCCTTTTCGGTCTCCGCTCCCACGCTTCAAGTTTTTCCGCGCTAACAGCGGCGCTGAGAAGAATGCCATCGCCGTGAGAACGATGATAAACAGGGTGCCTCCCGAAAAATTCCAGGAAGGAGTGTTTGTGGGCATTCGCTCCGCCCGGGTCCATGGTCCAAGTTCGCGAAATGTCACGGG
>CAXSIG010000182.1:8084-8894 GCA_964237255.1 uncultured Bryobacteraceae bacterium | reverse complement strand
GGCGTCGGGAATGCTGGGGTCTAGCTTCGGCAACTCCATCGCAGCCGTTCGTCCCGGGGGCTGAATCGGAGTAGTTGGGTTGAGCGGAATACCGGGGGCAGGCTGTGCCGGTCCGGGTTGTTGTGTGACTTGTTGTTGCTGGGCGAGCAGGGCGGGCGCGACAGGCGCGGCCGTGATCAGGGCTTGAACGAAACCTCTTCGCTTCATCTCGCCTGTATCATATCGCGCTGGGGCGATCCGGATATGTGCTATGCCGGAACAGGTTCCAACACACGCTTATATTTGCACTCGCCGTTTGGGCACTGCAGAACCGGGCCGGCTTTCAGGAATTTTTCAACCATGTACGGGCTACTGCAATCCGGGCATTTTTCATCCACCGGCTTCGCCCAAGCCACGAAGTCGCACTCAGGGTAGCGGGTACATCCGTAGAACGTTTTGCCCTTCTTCGAGCGGCGTTCGCTAATGTCTCCTGCGCCGCATTGTGGACATTTCACGCCGATGGTCTTCTGCTTAACGTGCTTGCATGTGGGGTAATTGCTGCACGCTACAAACTTCCCGAAGCGACCGACTTTTTGCACCATGTTGCTGGCACAACTGGGACATTTCTCTTCCAACTGAACATCGGCTTTCTTTTGGACGCCGCCCAACTGCTTTGTCGTTTTGCAATCGGGGTAGCCGGTGCACGCCATGAACGTACCGAAGCGCCCCTTCTTCAAGACCATCGGGCGGCCGCAGTTTTCGCAATATTCTTCTTCGCCTTGTTCGCCAAGATTTGCGCCTTCTATGTCGGGAAGATCGACGGTCAGCTCA
>CAXSIG010000182.1:7116-8074 GCA_964237255.1 uncultured Bryobacteraceae bacterium | reverse complement strand
CCGGATACCCTGTGCAAGCGATGAAGCTGCCATGTTTTCCCCACTTAATCACTAGAGGCTTAGTGCATTTTTCGCACTTGAGATCGGTGGGCTTTTCCATCCGCTTCACGTCCGTCATGTGACGTTCGGCGTGTTCGATATCCTTCGTGAAGCGATCGTAGAACCCCGCCATCGCAATACGCCAATCAATCTTGCCGTCTTCGATGTCGTCAAGTTCTTCTTCCATCTTCGCGGTGTATTTCACGTCGAAGATGTCGTTGAAGCTTTCAAGCAGCAAGTCGCAAACCACCATGCCGAGCTCGGTGGGTTTGAATTTACCGCCTTCCTTACTCACATACTCGCGTTCCTGAATGGTGCTGAGAATCGAGGCGTACGTGGAAGGGCGCCCAACGCCGTCCGATTCCAGTTTCTTAACGAGTGTCGCTTCGTTATAGCGCGGTGGCGGCTCTGTAAAATGCTGCTCGGGACGTAACGCTTTGAACTTGAGCACCTCGCCTTCTGTGACCTGCGGGAGTTTGTTCTTTAATTCTTCGTCGTCTTCATCGCGGACATCCTTGCCTTCTTCGTAGACAGCGAGGAAGCCATCGAACTTAGGGACCGAACCCGTGGCGCGGAAGAGGAAGTCGGCGCCGGAGTGGCCCTTGGTTGAGATGTCGATGGTGGTCTGGTCGAAAACGGCAGGCACCATTTGGCTGGCGACGAAGCGCATCCAGATGAGACGGTACAGCTTCAACTCGTCTTCGGCAAGGTACTTCGCCACGTCGTCCGGCGTGTGAATAACGCTAGTCGGGCGAATGGCTTCGTGGGCTTCCTGTGCCGACTGGTTTTTATTCTGAAACCGGCGCTGCTGGTAATAGCGCGCTCCGTACTGCGCGGTAATAGCCGCGCGGGCTGCATCCATCGCGGTATCTGAAAGGCTGACCGAATCCGTACGCATATAGGTGATGCTGCCGTTTTC
>CAXSIG010000182.1:0-7106 GCA_964237255.1 uncultured Bryobacteraceae bacterium | reverse complement strand
GAGCTTCAGCTCATCTTCGGCCAAATACTTCGCCACTTCGTCCGGCGTATGAAGCACGCTTGTGGGGCGAATGGCTTCGTGTGCGTCCTGCGCATCCTTCTTGCTCTTGTAAATGTTTGGGTCTTTCGGGATGTAAGCGGCGCCGTACCTCTCTTCAACATATTTGCGCACTTCGGCTATCGCATCGGGCGAGACGCGAGTGGAATCCGTACGCATGTAAGTGATGAGACCGACCGAACCTTCCTTACCTAACTCGACGCCTTCATAGAGGCGCTGCGCAATCATCATGGTGCGCTTGACGCTGAAGCGGAGTTTGCGGCTGGATTCCTGTTGGATGGTGGATGTGATGAATGGAGCGACAGCGTTGCGGCGCTTCTCTTTGGTTCCAACTGACTTAACTTTGTATTCGACGCCTTCGAGATCGGCAAGCAACGCATCCGATGTTTCCTGGTTGGCGATTACAGGGTTTTCGTCGTTTTTCTTGAACAGGTGAGCGGAAAGAAGCGGTGGCTTCTTCGCGTTCAGATCGACATCGAGAGTCCAGTACTCCTGCTTTTCGAACGCCCGGATCTCCCGTTCGCGCTCGACGATAACTCGGACCGCAACAGTCTGAACACGGCCCGCGGAGAGTCCCCGGCGTACCTTGTCCCAAAGGAGTGGGGAAATTTTGTAGCCCACCAGCCGATCGAGAATGCGGCGCGCCTGTTGCGCTTCGACCAAGTGGACGTTGACTTGAAGCGGTGTTTCGAACGCTTTTTGAACGGAACTTTTCGTGATCTCGTTAAACATCACGCGATAAATCCGCTGCTTGGAATCCTTTTTCGGCTGGAGCTCTTCCTGCAGGTGGTAGCAGATGGCTTCGCCTTCGCGATCGGGATCCGCCGCCAGATAGATGTTGTCGACCTTTTTTGCGGCGGCCTTCAGTTCGGAGATGAGCTTTTTCTTGCCTTCAATGATTTCGTAATTCGGTTCGAAGCCGTTGTCCACATCGACGGAAAGGTTTTTCTTCGGCAGATCTTTGACATGCCCCAGGGACGCCTTCACCACGTACTGGTTGCCCAGATACTTGTTGATGGTCTTCGCCTTTGCCGGCGATTCTACGATCACTAGAGCCTTTGCCATTCGATTTTGTTCAATCCTTCTTTACGGTAACCACACTCTAACAAAGTTTTTTCCGGGCAACTGTTTGACAAGCCCCATCATGTTGAGCTCGAACAGCGCTGCGGTTACTTCTGAACTCGACGCTTCCGCATCGTCGACCAGCGTATCCAGTTGGACGGGTTGGTCGGGTTTTAGTTTAGCTAAGAGCTTCCGGGCGACGATTCCCTCCGGAGCTATTAATAATGATGACTGCTCCGGCTGCGAAGATTCGGAGTCGAGTTCAACCCCTTGATCTTGCAGCCTTTCGCGCCCTAGCTGAATTAGCCGGCGTTGCGCGGCGGGAGGCAGATCGACGATTACGTCATTCCAGTCTTGCACAAGTTTCGCGCCTTGTTTAATCAGCAGGTTCGGTCCCCAACTCAGTTTCGACGTTACATTGCCCGGGACCGCGAAGAGTTCACGGCCCTGGTCCAGCGCGAGTCTCGCGGTGATTGCAGAGCCGCTGTACTGCGCGCCCTCAACTACCAGGAGGCCAATACACAAGCCGCTGACCACGCGATTGCGGATTGGGAAATTCTGCGGAAAGGCGACTGAGGCCATCGGGAATTCCGAAACGATTAAACCTTTGTCGGCAATCTCGGCGGCAAGCTTTCGATTCTCCGATGGATAGACTACATCGACGCCGCAGCCCAGAACGGCAACGGTCTTACCCGAGGCGGCAAGTGTTCCCCGGTGCGATGCGGTATCGATTCCACGAGCCATGCCGCTGACAATGGTGAGACCGGCGCGTGAGAGGTCGCCTGAGAAGCGTTCCGCAACTGCGATTCCGTACGTAGTTGGCCGCCGAGTACCGACGACTGCGAGCGCAAGTGTGGAAAGAAGCGATACGTCGCCGCGTGTGAAGAGCACGACCGGCGGATCGTAGATCTGGCGAAGAGCTTCCGGATAGCCGGCATCGCCGAGTGTAACGAGTTGAGCTCCGGCGGCACGCATCTTTTCTTGCTGGTCGGCAGCTTCTTCGAAAGCACAGCCGCTTGCGACAGATTGAGCAAGCGCGCCGCTCAGACCGCAGGATTCCAGTTCGGTCCGGGAGGCGCGGAAAATCGCTTGCGGTGTCCGAAGCCGTTCCAGCAACAGGTTCGCTTTGCGCGTACCGAGACCGGGCACCATGCGTAGGGCAAGCCAGTGAAGTTCTTCTTCTGGAGTGAGGAGCATTAAGATGGATGTGCCCGTCAGCCGGGCGAACTCTCAACATGCGGCAAGATGCAACATTCTTCGAAGGCAAAGATGCGCGGCTGGTATATATCGCGAAGAGGCTGAGCGACGCTACGGAGCTAGAGGAGGCATTCGCGGGGCAGGGAATCGATTATGGGGTTGAACCCGATACTTATACGGGCGGCCTTGTCTTTCGGAGCGAACGGATCGGCGCGTTTTTCTATGTGCTGCCGGAACAGGAAGACGCCGCCCGTCAACTGATTCGGGCGCGGGGATGGAAGCCTGTTTAGCATAAGATGAACACTGTGAATCGCCGAACCTTCGTCGCCCTCTCCTCGGCGGCCCTCCTGGCCGCGGATACTGCTATGCCGATGGCGACACTCGGCAAGACCGGAATGCGGATTTCGCGCATCACGGTCGGCGGCTATCATATGCGCGTCCGAAGCGAAGACGAAGGCGTTCGAATCATTCATCGCGCTATCGACTTGGGCGTGAACATGTTTGATTGCGCGCACCTGTATCACGACGGGAAGAGCGAAGAGACTTATGGCCGCGCGTTAGCGGGCGGGCTACGCCAGAAGATTCATCTCATGACGAAGGCCGAGATCTACACGTACGACGGCGCGATGAAAGAACTTGAGTCTAGCCTTTCGCGCATGAAAACGGATTATCTCGACCTGTGGTGCTGCCATCAGGTAAGCACCATGGCTGAGGTCGATCAGATCTTAGGGCCGGGCGGATCGCTTCAGGCTTTCGTCAAGGCAAAAGAGCAGGGCAAAGTGCGGCACATCGGTTTCACCGGTCATCACGATCCGGACGTGCACCAGCGGCTGCTACGCTCCTTTGACGGCTGGGAAACGGTACAACATCCCGTAAATCTGGTGGACCCGCATCACCTGAGCTTTCTCGATAACGTCCTGCCGAAAGTGCGTGCGAAAGGATTGGGAATGCTGGCGATGAAGAGTAATGCCATGGGTGGGATTATGGCAAACAAGATTGCCTCGATTGAGGAATGCCTGCGGTTTACCTGGAGTCAGGATATCGACACGTTGGTCAGCGGAGTGGAAACCGTGGAGCAGTTGGAACAGAATATCGCGGTTCTGAAAACGATGAAGAAGATGTCGAAGAAGGAGATGAGTACGATGCTGAGCCGGACGAAAAATGGCCCGGTGGGAACGGGCGTGGAGAAGTATAAACGAGCTTAAGTCGGGAAAACTCGAAGGCCCAGGTGTTCGGCGCACGGGTCGAAATCGCGGTCGTCATGAAGAAGTTCGTAGCCGTCGTGAATGCATCGTGTCGCAATAACGATGTCTATCGTTTTGCGTACGGTTACGCCGAGTTTGCGCAGCTTGCGGTAATTGCTTGCAGCTTCGATAGCAAGTTCAGCGCCTGTCATCTCCACCACGGTCAGATGCGAAAAGAGTTGTTTGGCTTGTTCGAAATCGCGATCGGACCGAAAGCCCTGGAGCACTTCAGTGATAATCAAATCGCCTATGGCTATCGGCTCGCAGCCCAGCAGAGTGTCGAGAATCGCAGTGGCCCGAGTCTCGCGGCCATTGAAGTAATCGATCCAGACGCCCGAGTCGACAATGGTCTGGGGAAGTACACCGAAGCGGCCGAACCGGTTCAGCTGTCCTGCCTCATCGCCTGAAGATCACCTTCCCACTTCAACTTCCCGCGAAACTTCCGAATCTCCGCTTGTTGACTCAACCGGACTAACGTACGCAAACCCAACTCGACAACATCGTGTTTGGTTGTCTTGCCTGTAGCACGCAATGCGCTGTCCATCAAATCGTCTTCAATCACGATGTTCGTTCTCATGTGTATATCTTAAATAAAAATACACATCTAGTCAATTACATCGACTAACGCGTTGATGGAGTGCAGTTTGTCGGCTAAATGTAAACAGGCCAAGACTGCGATGCGGGCCGTATCGGCGCTGGGACTCTTAGCCGCAATGGAGTGCATCAAGCTGTCCACGGTATTCGCCGCGCGCTGCAGTTCCACGGGATCGCCCTGTGCGATTAAAGAGAACGTCTGATTGTAAATTGTGATTCGAACCGGTTGTCGATCCATACCGGCGGCGCCTTCCTATTGGCCGAGCGTATCGATATGCCCGAGCAGCTTCTCAATGCGGCCGCGGACCTGCTTCCGCTCAGAGCGCAACGCTTCCAACTCTTCCGTCAAGCGCTGGTTTTCCTGGAGAGCCTCTTCTTTTTCATGCCGAAGGCGCCCTACTAACTGCACAGTTTGCAGGACGCGATCTTCCAGGCCGGCGAGTGAATCCGACTCTTGATCCACGGTGGCCATTATTTAGCCGGAGCGGGAGCAGGTGCTGCTTTCAGCGCGTCAGAAGCCTGCGAGACAAGGGTGTTGAACGCGGCGGTGTCGTCGTAGGCGATGGCTGCCAAAACCTTGCGGTCCAGTTCAATACCCGCAAGTTTCAGACCGTGCATGAACTTGCTATAGGAAAGACCGACTGCCGTGCAAGCCGCGCCAATACGGACAATCCAAAGCGAACGATACAATCGCTTTTTTTGCTTCCGTCCGACATAGGCATACTTCTGAGCCTTTTCAACCGCTTCTTGAGCGGCGCGATTCAATTTGCTCTTCGTTAAGAAAAATCCCGAAGCGCGTTCTAACGTCTTTTTACGGTAATCCCGGCGTCCGGTACCGCGTTTTACTCTAGGCACGTTTCAACTCCTGATTTGAATTAGTGATGATGAGGCGAGAAAGGCACGTGCGGTGGCCAACTCACACTCTGGGTACAACTGAAAAGAGGATGGGTCCCTAGTAAGGGATCATCCGCTTTAACTTCGCCTGATCGGAATCATCGGCGACCGTGGTCTTATGCAAGTTTCTCTTCCGTTTGCGCGCCTTTGACGTCAAGATATGGCGGCCGAAAGCGTGTGCACGTACCACTTTGCCCGTTCCTGTCTTCTTGAAGCGTTTGGCCGCGCCTTTGTGTGTTTTTAACTTAGGCATGGCTGTTCCCGAATACCGTAGGGTACCACAGCAGAAGCCTGAACGAAAGTTTCGTCGCAGCTGGTTTAACTCTGTTTTACATTCCACTCTCCGGTTCGGCGCGTCACCCCCAGCATGAAGCCGCGTGCCGTTTATTCCGCAAGGTTGTTGAGCGTTCAACATTTGTACTGGTTTTCGCGTACGGTGGCTCTGTCAACCCGAACGTCAAGAACTCCGTCTTCACAAACGAAAAACCGGCGTCTTATAAGACCGGTTCTCACAGGAGAAATAAACAATGAGAATTACCTTTCCGGCGACAATCGTTGCCTTAGCTTGCTCCCTTGCGCAGGCCCAGATGGGAAGCCATGCGGCACCCACAGTTGCGGAGATCGTGGCGGACCGGGTAACGCGTCTAACCAAGATTCTGACCTTGACCGCGACACAAGCAAGCGTAGCGACCACGTTATTTACGACGGAAGTAACAGCAGCCCAGACGATCGCGACGAGTCTGGACACGGCGAAGACGGCGTTGACAACAGCGGTAGAAGCAAACAACAAAACCGGGATTGCGACCGCCGCCACGCAAATCGGAACGCTTACAGCGCAACTGGAAGCAGCCGAAGCAACGGCGGACGCGGGATTATACGCGGCCCTTACCGCCGATCAGCAAACCAAATACAAGGCCTTGTTGTCGCACGGTCTGGACAACTTCGGCGCACCGCAAGGAGGTGGTTATCACTAGACGCACGCAAGGTTGTTTAAAGTGGGCTCTCCCCAGGAGCCCACGCCCCCGCTCGAGGATTTCGGGTCTCTGGTCAGGCTCTACTGGCCCAAGGTCTTTCGTTTTGCCATGGCTTGCTTGCGGGATCGGGATGCAGCACAAAGCGTGGCGCAGGATTGCTTTATCCGGGCTCATTTCGCCATCGGCTCGTTCCGCGAGGAAGGCACGATTCAGGCGTGGTTAATGACCATAGCCGCGAACCTGATTCGGGATCATGGGCGCAGTAAGCAAACTCGATTTTGGCGAAGGGCCCAAGACATTGGCGTAGACGCGAGCCAATCGCCGCCGACCGCGGAAGAACAGTATTCCATTCACGAACAAGCGGCACGCATTTGGGTTGCGGCTCGTCGCTTGCCGAAGCAACAGCGCTTGGTTTTTTATTACCGATTCCGCTTCGATCTGGATACTGCGGAGTTGGCGTCAATTACTGGTCTCACTGAAGGATCGGTAAAGCAGCACTTGTTTCGAGCCATCCAGGGAATTCGAAGAATCACGCAGATGCGATAAATTAGCCCGGTATGCGCTTCGCGCTTGTTTTGCTTTTTCTGTGTCTAGCGTTTGCTCAAGACACGAAGTATCCGCCCGACGGGGAACAGATTCCCGGCCCTGCATCGCCTGTTGACATTGCGGCGTGGCGTGCCGATGTGGAGCATTGGCGCCGGGAACAGCGGATTCGGATTGGGTTCGACCGCGCGAACTATTTGCGGCCGGAGTTTGCCCGGGTTCGGCGGAACTTCGTCCAGCCGCAAGTGATGGTGGAAGACCGCTATTTGTACGATGCGGTGGCCGGCAAGTATACGGTGGAGCGGTTCCTGGCCGACGTCATGAATCGCTACGGAGGCGTGGACAGCGTGCTGCTCTGGCCCGTTTATCCCAACATCGGAATCGATGATCGCAATCAGTACGATATGCTGCGCGCGCTGCCGGGTGGCATCGCCGGCGTGAAGCGAATGGTCGCCGACTTTCACGCGAAGGGTGTGAGAGTGTTCTTTCCCGTGATGCCGTGGGATCAGGGGACGCGTGACGAAGGCGTTTCCAATTGGGA
>CAXSIG010000181.1:0-8921 GCA_964237255.1 uncultured Bryobacteraceae bacterium | reverse complement strand
TCGTTTACCACTTTGCAGTTGCCGTAGCGGCTTAACCCAACTTCGCAACGAAACCCGTGTTCGGTACTATCGAGTGGAACTACTCGTATTCTACGGTTCCAATAACCCGCCAGTATGTAAACTGCCAAAGAAAGGGTGCAAAGCTACGTCAGTTTCTCCAGGCACCAATGCTTGAAGTGTGGGCAGGTCGTCCAAGTTTTGGCGGTCCATTTTTCATCCGTCCCCTTTTCGAAAAACTCTCCATTGCCAAAGACCGCAAGGACCTCCACACCAGGAGAAATTCCCGTGACCTGGATCGTTTTCACCAAACCCGCGCACGGGCGGCCCAAATCTGGCGAAAGGAAGAATGAGCTCGCTCCTGCCCACCCGCAGTGCCGGGAATCACACCGCGTTTGTGAATGAATTCTCCGATGTCCTGACTCGTCCGCTATTAATGTGAGGCTTGACCGACCTTCTTCAACTCGCTGACGGCGTGTATGGGCGATTCACTTCGGCGAGCATGCGGGGAAAGGTAGTCGAGCCTTTTTACATGCAAACCTGTATAGACTCAGGGTTGTATAATTCAGCCGAAGAGCGTAGAAATTGAGCGGAGAGACGATCGAATCGTACCAGCCTGCAGCGCTCTCGTTTTTGCTGGCTTGGCTCGACGCCGACAGCGAACGGGCAGGGGCAAAATACGAGCAACTTCGCCATAAGCTCATCCTGTTCTTTAACGCACGTCAGTGCCAAATTCGGGCGGAAGACTTAGCTGATCGGACTCTTGATGTAGTAGCTCGGCGTTTACAGGAGGGTGTGGAACTACATATTGATGCCGCTTCATCGTACTGCTACGGTGTCGCGCAGAACATTTGGCGAGAATACCAAAAAGGCGCGAAACCGGAACCACTTACGCGCGAGCCAATTGCACTGCCTTCCGATCCGTTCAGTCGAAATGAGCGACTTGATTGCCTTGAGCAATGCCTCAACGAGTTGCATCCCGAAAGCCGATCTTTAATCGAGACGTATTATAAGGACGAGAAACGAGCCAAAATCGACTATCGCAAAAAAATGGCTGACCAATTTGGAATTAGCGTAAACGCATTGCGCCTACGGGCGCATCAGATCCGAGTCAGACTTGAGACTTGCATGAAATGCTGTTTGGGAAAATCCGCTTAGCCACATGGCCGGCATCTCTTGGTTTAACCAGCCCCGGGTTGTGGCATCGTGAAGCTTCATCCGGAATGGGTTATGGAGGAAGAAGTCCTCCGTCGGTATCTGCTAGGGATGCTCCTGGAACCGGAATTGACGCGGGTCGAGCAAGGGGCCTTTACAAATGAGGCGGTGTATCAACGTCTTGTTCTTTTAGAAGACGAAATGATTGACGCTTATGTGGCAAACCGCTTGGCTGAATCACACCGCATCCGGTTTGTGGAACAGTATCTCCTCTCGCCCCAGCGGAGGTCGCGTGTAGCGTTTGCTCTTACCCTGCGCGATTCGCTCGCCAAATCCGCTCCACTGCGGAAGGAATCTTCCTTTGCCCTGTGGCGGATGAAATCTTTTATCTGGAAAGTTTCTTGGGGCCGCGCGGTTTGGGCGGGAAGTGCTGTCGCGGCCCTCTTGACCATCCTCGTAATTGGAGGACGATTTTTCGTACCTTGGCAAACTAGGCAGTCGAAGTCTCCTTCCGAACAGGCTCGGATTCAAAAAACTCAGCCGGATCACGAAGTCCCGAAGAGAACTTCGAATAGCTCCGATACGGAAGCCAAGGAGCGGGAGCAAATATCCCAAATCAAAGAGCTTCAAGCCCGGCTCGAAAAAGCCCAAGCCGATAAACGGCAGCTTGAACAGTGGGAGAAAGCTTTGCCGCTCTCATTTGTGTTGACGCCGGGTTTATTGCGCGATGAGAATGGTCTGAAACAATTGCGCCTTCCCGTCGGCGAGCGTATTGTTCATTTGACGCTGGATCTCGAAACGCAGCAGCTGCCGCATCACCGAGCGATCCTACAGACAATGGAGGGTGTGGAGCTTTGGAGCAAGGATTTCAACGCCGCCGTGCGGGGAACTTCGCAGCACTCTGTAACTGTTGCTATTCCGGGTCGCCTGTTGCGGCCTGACAGCTACCGTCTTCGTCTCTCCAGTCAAGGCGCTTCCGGCATTTGGGACGAAGCGGGTGACTATTATTTCCGGGTCCGAAACGACTAACGATGAAGAAGGTACTCCCGTTTGCAACACTTTCATGTCTGCTTGGTGTCGTCCTACTGGCGATTAACCTTCTTGCCCAGAACTTAGCCGTTAGCGACTCCAGTTTCGAAGGAGTGTTCGTCGAACGAACTATCAAGGGTTCGGCCGGCGAAAAGGCCGGCTTGCAAAAGGGAGATCGGCTTCTCTCCTGGGCACAGGGAGCAAGAGGCGGGTTGATCGATTCGTCGTTCAAGCTAGACGAACTGGAAATTGAGCACGGGCCCCTGGGCGCGGTGCGAATCGAGGGTACCCGTGGTACGACAGCGCAGACGTGGGTACTGGGGCCGGAATTTTGGGGCGTGATTGGTAGACCGGCCTTTGCCCCGGAGGTGCAGATAATTTTCGACGCAGGCGACAAGCAATATAAGCGGGAACAGTTCAAAGAGGCGGCAGAGTACTGGCGCAGGGCGGCAGAGAAGGTGCCGGTCTCCAATCCCACTTGGATGGCCGCGTGGCTTCTGGAGTCGGCTGCTCTGGCTCAAGAAAGAGCACACAACTGGTTGGCTTGTGACGATGCTTATCGTACGGCTGTTGACCATACTGCGGGCTTGAGTACGGGGGTTCGCGTTCTCTTATTTCAAAACTGGGCGAACACCTTCTGGAGGCGGAACGATCTGGCGCAAGCGCAAAAGTATTACCACCAAGCGCTAGCCGAAAGCCGGCAGCTGAGTGGCGAGAGCTTGTTGACCGCGAAGAGCCTGAACGCACTCGGAAGCTTGGCGGAAGGCTCACAAGCCGAACCTTATCTTCGCCAAGCCTTGTCGATTCGTGAAAAACTGGCGCCCGAAAGTTTAGTAGTCGCGGAAACTTTTTTCCGCTTGAGTTACATTGCCGGAACAAACAACGATCCGTCAACGGCCGAAGCTTTTGCTCGCCACGCGTTAACGATTCAACAAGTCCGTGCCCCCGCAGGCCTTGAAGTAGCGTCAACCTTGAGCGCGCTGGGAACTATCGCAAACATGCGCGGCGATCTAGAACAGAGCGAAAAATACAATCGCGAAGCGCTGACAATTTTGGGGAACATTGCGCCGGACGGCGCGGATTTTGCCTGGACCGTCGGTAATCTTTCAACTACCGTTGCAAAACGTGGCGACTTGGCGCAAGCGGAGGAACTTCTCACACAGGCTATAAGAATTTGGGGGAAGTTGCTTCCGGATGGTGACGAGATCGCCGTCGCATTAAACAATCTAGGCAAGATTGAGGAGAGGCGCGGTGACCTGATTCAAGCGGAAGCGCATCTCCGTCGTTCCTTGGAAATAGTGGAAAAGGTCGCGCCGGGGAGTCTTCAAGTAGCCCTGCGGTTGACCAACCTGGGAATGGTCGCCCGCGAGTCTGGTGATCTGGCACAGGCTGAAACATACCTGCGGCAGGCACTGACCGTCCAGCGAAAGCTGGCTCCCGAAAGCTTTGATGTTGCTGTCACGCTTCAGTTTTTGGGCAAAGTCGCGCAGACCCGCGGCAATCTGGCGCAAGCTGAAGATTATTTCCGCCAGTCTTTACATCAAAAAGAAAAATTCTCGGCAAACAGTATCGAAGCCGGATGGACTCTGAGTAGCTTAGGTATCGTACTCAAGGACCGCGGTGACTTAGCTGCGGCGGAGACGTACCTTCGTAGGGCGCTGACGATAGAAGACAAACTTGCCCCCGCCAGTATCGAACGCGCCGAATCGTTGCATGCGCTCGGTCTCGTTCTGCGCCGCACAAACCGGCTGGCGGCTGCGGAGGAATTGCTGAGTGAGGCTCTCGAAGTCCTGGAACGCCAAACCGAAAAGCTTGGAGGCACGGAGGAACGCCGTTCGGAATTTCGATCCAACTTTGCCGCGTACTATCGCGATGAGATGGACCTGCTCGTCGATCAAGGGCAAAACTCACGCGCGTTCCATGTTCTGGAACGTTCACGCGCGCGCTCGATGTTGGCAATGTTGGCGGAGCGTGATCTATCGTTTTCATCGGATCTGCCGCTTGAAACTCAGCAGGCACGTTTGCGCAATGCAGCCCAATACGATCAGGTACAAGCGCAAGTCGCTCACCTTAATCCCGAAAAACAATCCAGCCAAATCGAACCTTTGCAGGCGCGCCTGCGCGAGTTGGCGGCTGAGCGCGCGGAAATAGCCGAAAACCTCCGTCGCAAATCGCCGCGACTCGCCGCGCTTCAGTATCCACAGCCGATCGACCTTCCAACCGCCCGGAGGACCTTGGATGACCATACTGTGTTGCTGTCCTACTCGGTTGGACCGCAGCGAACGGTTCTTTTCGTTGTCGCCCCGGGCAGTGCCGACCCGGGTTTGCAAGTACTTCAGCTTCCGATCGGCGAGGACGCATTGCGTCGGCAGGTACAGGAATTTCGGCAGTTGGCGGAACAGCGTACCAGTGCTGCTTCCATCGCGCTGCAGAGCCGCGCCCAAGTCCTCTACAATCTCCTGCTCAAGCCGGCCGAGCCGCAACTTTCGGCCAGTAAGCGGATCCTGATTGTGCCGGATGGCCCGCTGCATACGCTGTCGTTTTCTGCCCTGCGGCGCGGCTCGCAATATTTGGTCGAATGGAAGCCGCTGCACACTTCTACATCGATGACCGTCTATGCCGAGTTAAAGAAGATGCGCCATTCGTCTCCTGCGTCCGGCGATTCGCAAATGGTTGCCTTTGGCGCTCCTCGCTACTCGCCGGGCGCGAACGGCTCCGGGGCCACGGCGGGCGATGTGGAAACTCGCTCCATGCGCAACCGTGGCTTCGCTTTCAGCCCGCTCCCCTTCAGCCGCGAGGAAGTGCGCAACATCAAGGAACTCTTTCCTGGTATTAGTCAGACCTTTGTCGACTCGGAAGCGACGGAAGAGAGAGCGAAAGCGGTTGGCAAGCAAACGCGCTATCTGCATTTTGCGACTCATGCCGTTCTCGATGAGCGCATCCCGCTCAATTCCGCTGTGGTGCTCACGATTCCGGAAACGATGCAAGCGGGCCAGGACAACGGTTTGCTGCAAGCCTGGGAAATTTTCGATCAGATGCGCCTGGATGCCGATCTGGTGGTGCTCTCGGGCTGTCGCACAGGCTTGGGCCGGGAGGTGAGCGGAGAAGGACTGGTGGGGCTGACCCGTGCCTTTCAATATGCGGGAGCGCGTTCTGTGCTCGCTTCTCTGTGGAATGTCGAGGACCGTCGCACAACTCAACTGATGAGACACTTCTATGACCGTTTGGCAAAGGGCGACAGCAAAGACCAAGCGTTGCAGGCAGCCCAACTCGCGTTGCTTCGCACCGGCGCCTCGCCCTTCTATTGGGCCGGTTTCGCGCTTAACGGTGACTGGCGTTAGATAACGCGCCGGACTCTCCCTAAAAAATTTCTGCCTGTCCGGGACATGTTTACGTCCCGCAATCCATATTTCGATAGGAGCTAGTTCACGCCTGTACAAACATGCGTTTGAGGCCCCAAAGGACGAACACGTGAAACCCTATCTACCATTTGCGCTTTTTTCAGCCGCAACTCTTTTCCACCCTTCTACCGGCATGGCGAGTATCTTCACTGTGCAGCGCGAGATCACTTACGATGTCCATTTCTCGGGTCCGGACTTCGCGAATGCATCGGCGGATGTACGAAATACGTATACCGTCGGGCCAGGTTCTTCCGGTACGGCATCGCAAACGGCTTTTTACCCGCCGTACAACCAGGGAATCACGTTTTTCGCTACCGGCGGAGTGTCTGTTACTCCTGGGAGCGTTCCCGCGGGCACTACGGCTGTCACTAACATGCTGAGTGTAACCGGGCCGGGTACGTACGGTTTCGACGAGACTGTTTTGCCTGCGAGCAGCTATCTGGATCTTGGGGTATTGAGCTCATTGGCAGTCTACCCGTATTACGGAGTTCCGAATCTGGAGTTGTACAGCCCGTCTAATGGTCTGCTCGATCCAGGGGGCACATGGATCACAAACGTTTACTTCCCGGGCGATTGGTCGCAAGCCAGCGCAGGAGATGTGCCGGGAACGCATGCCCTCTTTTATCTGGATCCACTATGGAGCATCAGCAGCGATTTCGTGTACAACCCGGTTATCAATAAGACCCTGTTTTCGGCAATTAACATGAACTATCCCGGTGAACTGAGTTACGACAACGGTCCGTACCCTGACATTGTCCTGGTGGGGTCGGCTGTTCCGGAGCCTGGTACGGGGGCTATGTTTGGCGGCGTTCTTCTATGTTTTCTGATCGGACACTACGGATGGACGAAACGTCGACACCACCGGCACTACGCGCGCGCATTAGCTGCGTAGCGTTTACATTTGGACCTGGAGAGTCGCACTATCGGAAAACGAGTCTGAACGCCGGGCACTTGACGGTAATGCCGTTCTCCGGGATCATAAAGACGCAATCGGCACACGTTAACGCGTTTTTTCTATTAATCGCCGTGGTCGTGTTCGATGCGGAACGTCCTTATAATCAGCACAATGTCCACGAATCTTCTGAGAACTGCTTCAAAATTCCTGGTTTTCTCTGTCGCCGTACTACTTCTTGGCCAAGCGGCAAAGACGGAGGTTACGCAGACGGAGCGTCTCGCCGAAGCGGCTAAGCTTTGGGCAAAGGTTAGATATTTTCATCCCTGGCTCGCATACAAAGACATCGACTGGGATTCTGCTTGGGTAAAAGCGTATCCAAAGCTGAAGGCGGCGAACGGGCCGGCTGAGTACAAGAGCGCTGTTGACGCGATGCTGAATGTTCTTGCAGATCCGGCTACCCGCACTATTGCACCCAAGGTTCACCAGGAAGCCACAGATTCCATCACATCCAACATGGATTCCAACTTTCTACTGAAAATTACAATTCCTAATATTCGCGATTTGGACGAAGCGATTGATGGGATTAAGGCTGCCGCGAAGGACTTCGGAAAGGCCCGAGTGATCATCTTCGACCTTAGAAATATGGGCGAGACACCGACTGAGTATATTTTTTCCCAATCCCGTATTGACAACTTGCTCACCACGAAACCCGCGATGCTGCCGGGGTTACGAGCAAGAATGCATTCGGGGTTTAACTCGTCTCCTAATTCCGGCGGGTATTACTCTGCATTCGAAGTGAAGGACAGCGTCGTCATTTCGCCGAGACCCCGCGTCAAAGACGGTCCTATCAATCCGGTTGGTCCAGTCATTTTCGTAGTAACTCCGAAATCTACTCCTCCTCTAATCGCGCTCGCCTTGCAAGGCATGGGCAGCGGTTGGATCATAAGCGAGGGCAAACTCACCGACGAAGCTTTTGTGAATTCGTCCGAAGTTACCTTGCCATATGGGATCAAAGCAAAGATCCGTATAGAAGAACTGGTCTATCCCGACGGCGGAACCGGCGTCGCCTCGGACATAGTAACCCGCCCTGGCGAAGGAATGGCCGCCGCCCTTGAAATTGCGAAAGCGCCGCCGACACGACAATTGCCTGCACGTGAACGCCTT
Source organism: uncultured Bryobacteraceae bacterium (assembly GCA_964237255.1). Lineage (GTDB taxonomy): Bacteria > Acidobacteriota > Terriglobia > Bryobacterales > Bryobacteraceae > JALYXI01. The sequence goes on along the minus strand of CAXSIG010000181.1, from coordinate 1,280 downwards.
CCCTTTACAGCCACGACCCGGCTGCCCAAATATTCTTTGCCCGACTTCCCTGGTGCGGGCGAACGAACGCTGGCAGTGGTTCAAATCTGGAGCGTGTTTCATTACTTTTATCCGTACAAAAACCTGATGGGTGAGGACTGGGACAAGATAATGGCGCAGGCTCTATCGACCGTCGAAAGCGCCGGTAACGCGCTCGAATTCCATACGGCGATTGCGGAAATGACCACTCACGTTCACGACAGTCATACTAGTGCCTATAGCGATACACTTGCAAAATTTGTAAACGGCGCCACGTTTCCGCCTTTGGAAGTTCGCTGGATTGAAGGAAAACCCGTGATTGTTTATGTCGCTAATGAGGAGGGCCGGAATGCGGGCTTTCACCCTGGCGATACAATCCTCAAGATCGATGGCCATGACGTTCAATCACGGATTGACCAGCTTTCCCGCACCACCCCAGCCTCGACGCCTCAAGCGCTGATGCGTAGTATTTGTTTAAGGCTCCTGGCTGGGCCCGATGGCTCGCAAATAAGAGTCCAGGTAAGGACGGTCCGAGGCGAGGTTCTCGAAGCCACCGTGACCCGCAAAACAGGTATTTATCAGTTACTCAATCCGCCCCGTCCGGGAGATGTGACGCGCGTTTTGCCCGGCAACATCGGATATGTGGATCTAAACCGCCTGACCGAAGCCGAAGTCGGCGGCATGTTTGAAAAGCTAAAAGATACGGGTGCGATCATCTTCGACATGAGAGGGTATCCAAAGGGTACGGCGTGGGCCATTGCGCCGAGATTGACCGAGCGTCGACGGCCGATAGGATCAACTATCGGACGTCAAGTTCTTACGTCGCGGACCGATTTAGAAGAAGATGCCGAGACGACCTATTTAAGATTTGACGGGGCCATTCCGGCAACCGAGAAGTGGCGTTATCTAAAGCCCACTTATATGCTGATCGATGAATACACGCAGAGTCAGGCCGAGCATACCGGATTGTTTTTTGAAGCCGCTAATGGGACAAAGTTCATCGGCACACCAACAGCCGGCGCGAACGGTGATGTCATCTATTTCGAAGTTCCAGGAAATCTGTACATCTATATGGGCGGGAATGAAATCAGGCACGCCGACGGAAGACAGTTGCAGCGTGTCGGATTGCAACCAGACGTTCCGGTTGCACCCACGATTCAGGGAGTGGCAAGCGGTAAGGACGAAATACTCGATAGAGCTCTTTCATTCGTTAGAACCGGAAAGTAAAAACGTTCTGACACGCCTTTCAGGTTGCTCCCGCA
>CAXSIG010000180.1:0-8925 GCA_964237255.1 uncultured Bryobacteraceae bacterium | reverse complement strand
AGCTTTGCACTCCGGGACGGTGGATTCCGCTTTACTTCTTCTTCGCCAGGCTCAAGCGGCTTCTTTGTGAGAATGCGCGCCTGGCCCAGTTGCTGCAGAGTTCGAAACGATTCCTTGACTTGGCGGTCCTCCGATGACATAAAGGAGATGACCGCGATACGCCCGCCGGGTTTCATCACCGAGGGCGCCGCGTCCAGAAGAGCCGCAAGCTCTTCCGCTTCGCGATTGACTACGATCCGAAGTGCCATAAAGGTACGGGTTGCGGGATGCATAGGCCCCGTCCGATACACGGCCCGCTCCACTACAGCAGCCAGCTGTAGTGTGCTCCGAATGGGCCGTGCTCGAACGATTGCTCTGGCTATCTTCCGCGCCCTCCTTTCTTCGCCAAATTGGTGGATCCAATTTGCGAGCACCTGTTCGGTACTCTCGTTCACCAACGAGTCCGCCGTTATTGATTGCGCGGTGTTCATGCGCATGTCTAAGGGCCCGTCGGCTTGAAATGAAAACCCGCGCTCCGCTGTGGTGAGCTGATACCGGCTCACACCAAGGTCGGCCAGAAGACCATCGAGCTGGCCCAACCCGGCCTGCTCCACTGTCTCCGCCAAGCGGGAAAAACTTGCATGAAAAAACTGAATGCGGTCTTTCGCATCCAAAGTGTTAACCGACGAGCGATCGCTCCCGTATGCCCGCCCAGACCGGCGGTGCAGTCCAAGTAAATTCCGTCCGGCTTCAGGCCCAGGTGCTCCAGCGTTTCCGCGAGCATCACCGGATAGTGCGAAGGAGAGTCGGACATGCATTACTTGAGTCCGTACCTTTCCGCTTCTTCACGAACGGACAGCGCATCGGTGAGAGCGTCTTCCCTGCGCTGTTTATAAATCTTGTCAGTCAGAATTTCAATGTGGTCCAGCTCCGTATAGAGACGAAGCGCTTGCGTATTCATGTCCAACGCCGTTCGCAGTTCCGGGTTGAGAGTAATACGGCCTTGCGAATCCATGGTGGCTTCGCCGCCGAAATCCATCGCAGAGAACATAATGCGCTTTGCGATTTTCGCGGGGATCTCGCCATTGGTCAGCTTCTCCTGCTGCTCGCGCCAAGACGTAATCGGATATATTTGAGCTGTGATGCCGTCAATGCTGGTCACAAAGAACTTCTTCTCCTCAAATCTGTCCAGGTACGTTTGGATGTCCGTCGGGACTTTGAGACGGCCCTTCTCGTCCAATCTCCCGTTGAACATTCCAAGGGGCGGATCCGACGTTGGCAGCGGGGATTGGGAAGTGTTTTCCACTTTTTAGCCCCGGTCAACCCACAATCCGTCCACACAACAGATGGTGACACGGTGCTTCGTCCGTTGCAAGGAGTTTTTTAGGGAAAGTTTTGTGTTTTTAACAGCTTACAGGCAACCCATCGAGTAGCTAGAGAAGCTACATGGGATTTGTAGACCACTACAGGATGTGTTTGAAGGCGAAGCGGAGGCGAAGACTACTGCTTGGTGGCTGGAGAGGAAGAAAAAAATTGAGAATTTTTATCAGAGACGACCACACTCTTCTGAAGTCCCTCAATCCACTGCTGCATTTTGAGGTTCTGAATCTCTTTGTAAATGTCGTCTTTGATTTCGTCGTATGGTCGTAAGCCAACGGATTTTGCCCGAAAAAGGTAGTATCCGTTCTGCTGCTGGATCGGTTCGCTGACCTGTCCATCTTTCAGGGCGAAGACAGCGGCCTTGATTTCGGCTGGCACATTGTCACTTGCCTTGACGACGCCGAAATCGCCGTTCTTGGCCTTGGACGATTCGTCTTCCGAGTACTGCTTGACCAAGCGAACGAAGTCATCGCCCGTTTTGGCATCGACGCGCAGTTTCTTCGCCAGCGCGAGCGTCTGGGCCTCATTGCGATACTTCTTAGGATTCTCTTTCGCAACCGCATCGCTGGTGAATCCAAGGTAGATTTCCTGCAATTGCACCTGGTTGTAGCGGTCTTTGTGCGACTCGTAAAATTTCTTTTGTTCGTCGGGGGTAATCTGCGTATGGAGAGCTTTGTAATTGATCTCGGCCTCGGTCAGAATGTAGCGGCGACTTACTTCAATGGCTTCTTTATAAGGGCTGAGGTCCTGGAGCTTATCTTGAGCCGCGACTGCCAGGATTCGTAACTGCAGGCCGTACTGGAGAACCAATTGTTCACGAGACGACCCAAGCGCGGCAGCCTTTTGCTCCGGACCCAAACCGTTCAAATATGCTTCCAGTTCTTTCCAAAGTAATTTGCGGCCATCGATCGTTGCGACAACCGTATCCGGCGGAAGTTCGGGAAGCGGCGGTGGCTGTTGCGCGATGAGGCTAATTCCGAAAATAACGGAGAGAAAGCTAAGACTCTTCAAATCACTAGTTTACTATGCTGACGGTGCTTCCTGGTTGCACGCTGCTCTCCTGATGGCGTCGACGTATGCTAAGTCCTGCGGCCTTGCTGCAGCCTGTTTGGAAGCAATCAAGTCTTGCCGGAGATGAAACGCCGTCAAGCCGCTCAATCCATCAACCGAGCCCTCTGCACGGCGTTCCCACGCGCTTTCAAAGTCGACGCCGGGGAGATCTGGAAGAATGTCGATACCGTGGGGATCGCGACCGAAGCGAAAAAAACTGCCGCTGTCAGCAAAATCTTCCGGGCGCAAGTTTTCCATCGGGACGCCGAACTCGGCAAGGGCGGCATAGATTGCCTGCGCGTTAGCGGGATCGGCTTTGACGAAAAGATCGATGTCTTTCGTGTACCGCGGCGGAGCGTGGAAAATCACGGCATAGCCACCGACAATCAGATATCTAACGCCATGGGCATGAAATACGGACAAAAGGTCTTTGTGATCGCGGTACATCCGGTTCCCTCTCCCAACCCTTAAGCGCGTACGCGGTTTCAATCATCTCGTCAACTGCATCCATCCGCTCATGCACAGGCCGGCTTTGCCAATAACGATATTCGTCGGCCTTCATCTCGTCCAGGCTTGTATATCTGCGAATCGTCTTGTCCATATGTCTAATTAATTGCCGACAGGCAACTCGAACGCGTCAATCGCAATAATCTCCTGCTTTGTTCTCTTGGGCAACAAATTTACCCGAGATCTTTGAATGCCACTGCCGCAGATCGGCCGGATCGATTCCGCATCCGATCGGACGGTGTGATGAGAATGCGAAAGTCGTAAGCGCGGGTTAATCCCGTTTCGTCGAGTACCGGGCGGTCACCCATGATGTTCGTCAGGCGATCGGCCAAGCGCTCGACGTTACAGGATGTGAATACTTCCTCATCGTTCCGCCCATCCGGGGCGACCCCTCTGTTGATCGAGCATTGACCGTCACTTACGCTCGGCTTCAGATTCCCCACTCTTGCCAACGCCCAACGCCAGGGCCGGCATCTCCTTCGGCTCGCGATGCACTCGCAGTTTGATCGTTCCGCCGGCAGAGTTTGCAACAGGAGCCGCACGTCATCCAAACTAGTCCGCCTTCGCCCGCACTTTGGCGGCAACGTTGCACATGGTGTCTACCAGATCCTCTCGCTCGGCCTTGAAGCTGATCGCGAGCTGGTAGTCGCGAACGTGATACGCGTCCAGGATCAACCCGAACAGCGTATAGCCCTGCAAGCGAATGAGCTTGCCGGAGACGGTAAGTGGGCCGGTACGAAATGTCGTCCCTTGATGAGGGCGTACCGATGCCACTTCGAACGACTTCGGAAGTGGCGGAGTCTGTGAAGCGGCCAGGCCGATTACCAAACCAGTTGTACAGATTAATTTTCTGCATTGCAGTCTCATCCGTCTCCTCCGCAAATGCAACATAGGCGAACCCGGCGCAACAGGTGAAAACGCTTGTTCTATAACTTGTTGTTCTGAAGCATTGCACTAGTAACAATACCTGATTCGGCAAGATAAGTTGCTGCTCATTTTGCACTGTGATCCAAATCCGTTCTCTTCTCGTATAATCCTCGGAAAGGAATAGTTACCTAAGTAGACAATTGCAGAACAATTACGACTTTACACAGGGAGGAAGATGAAAAACTTAATAGTATTACTAGGTACCGTATTGTCACTAGCTCAAATCGGGCATGGGGCAACACTTTGTGTTCCTGGAACTCTGGCGTCCTATGTTGCTTTAGGATCTGGCGGCTGCATGATAGGCGTTGATACCGTTGGATCTTTTACGAAGCTAAGCGGGCAAAATGGAGTTTCACAGATCGATCCAACCACCGTTACAGTTACTCCTTCGGGAACCAGTACAGCTCCGACGCTTAGGTTCGATGTAAATGTTTCGAGTGCGCTAGCCTTCGAATCTATCTTTACCTATCGCATCTCAGGCGCGAGTTTCACCAGTAGTCGCATCACCTCTTCAAATTCCACGTTAACCGGCAATGGATCAGCTACCGATATCCAAAACCTCTGCGGTGGAGGAACATTTGGCGCGAATGGCGTTGCCGGTTGTACGGGTATTTCACTCGGACCAATTGTCGTTTCCTCACCGGATACGGATAGTACAAGCTTTGTCGGCGTTTCGTTTCTTAGTGTCACTGACGATTTTACAATCGACGGCGGACCCGCTAGCGGACGGTTTGTCGACAGTTTTACCGCAAATGTAGTGTCCTCGGTCCCAGAGCCTGGAACGATTTTTATTACCAGTCTCGGAACGGGTCTCTTATTGACCTTACAGTTACGTTCCAGGAGAAATCGTGAAAATCAAATCAATACTTAGTTCCTTGCTTGTTGCTACGCTGGCCGTTCCGCAACTCGGGTTTGCGGCAAGCCACCGTGAGGCGCCAATTACCGCTCTCGATCACAAGGCCGACATTACCGACCTTTACGCGTTCGTAAGCTATGACGATGCCACAAAGGTAACGTTTCTTCTGAACGTGGACCCTCTGCTTGAGCCTGCGAATGGGCCGAACTATTTCCCATTCGACGACAATGTGCTGTACGCGATTCACGTGGATAACAATAATGACGCGCTGGACCATGTTGTTTTTGAAGTCCGGTTCACGACGGAAATCCGAGCTCCCGGCGTATTTACCGGATTCGTTGGCGCGGGGACCGGGATCAATGCGCCCAGTAACTCGCCTGCGCCTGTTGCCGCGGGAACCCAAATTGTTCCACCAGCGATCACGGCGCTCGACGGCTCCGGAGCAGCGGGTCTCAGCTTAAGACAACGCTATACAGTCACTATGGTGAGAGATGGGGTTCGCACTGTTCTTACCAACTCTACGGGCAATCCGCTGTTTGCGGTTCCGACCAACGTGGGCCCACGAACCATGCCGAACTACCCTGCTCTTGCGGCGCAAGGCATCTACAGTTTGGGAAGCGGCATCCGTGTTTTCTCGGGTACTGTTGATGATCCGTTCTTCATCGATCTCGGCGCTGCTTTCGACTCATTGAATTTTCGTACGAGTTCAAATCCCAATGGAGTTCTAACCGCCAGCCAGGATGCCAACCTTACGAACATCGCATCCGATTCAGTGTCTGGTTATAACGTAAACACAATCGCGTTAGAGGTGCCCATCGCTATGCTGACACGTACGGGCACGAAGGTAGCATCCACTGACCCAGCGGCGACCATTGGCGTTTGGGGCACTACCTCGCGACAGCGAACCCTGGTTCGCCGCGCGCCACTGCCTGCCGCTTCAAGCGGTACATTTTCCCAGATCCAACGCATGGGAAACCCGTTGATTAACGAGCTAATCATCGGAACCGGCTCAAAGGATTTTTGGAGTATGAGCGAGCCAAAGGATGACGATCAATTCAAGGCTTTCGACCTGGATCCTCTTCTAGCCCGCGTGTTAAACGCGATCTACGGAATTACCATTCCAGCCCCGCCACGAACCGACTTGTTGCCTCTGGTTACGTACGCTGCGCCAATCGCCGCACCTGGAACTCCAGCGGGTCCCATCGCCGACCTGCTTCGCCTGAATACCGGTGTCGCTCCAACCGCTATCAGTAGTCGTTCACGTCTTGGTCTTCTTGGTGGCGACGCTGCCGGTTATCCGAACGGTCGACGCGTATCGGATGACGTTACGGATATTTCGGCGCGCGCGGTTGCAGGAATCTTGTGTAGCGCCGCTAACCCGTGCAAAGACTACGCGGGTAATCCGTTCTTCGGTACCAGCGTGCCGGCCATAGGAGACGGTGTCAATACAAACGATGTTCCCTATCAGGAAACATTCCCTTACGCGGCATGGGCCCAAAGCGGGCGTGGCCGCCGGCACATCGATCCGGGTGAACCGGGATGCACGCAGGGCGCAGGCCCCGCTTGCGTCACTAACTAGCGAATCGTCTGTAGATTGAACCGGCTGTCGTGTGAACTGAGATTCAGTCCACACGGCAGCTTCTTTCTTTTATGAGATGGTACTCGCCGATCGTGTTGCTGTTTCTCGCCGGTGCGCCGGTAGTGGGTTTCTGGGGGGCGTCGTCGGCGCAGCGGAAGATTGACGCGGCTAATCAGGCGCTGTCCGGCAATCCAAATAGTCTGCAAGCGTATAACGACCTGGCCGCCGCTCTTTGCGAACGCGCCCGGGAGAATGGGGACGTTTCGTATTTCACAGCCGCACAGTCCGCCCTGGAACATTCATTTCAGATTGCGCCCGGCGATTATTCCGCGCAGAAGCTGCAGGTAGCCGTTCTTCTGGGGCTGCACCAATGGGTGGGAGCGTGGCAACTCGCAACGAACCTAAATCGCCTTGTCCCGGATGACGTTGCGGTATGGGGCTTAGTGGCCGAAACCAACCTAGCGCTTGGAAACTATCCGCAGGCGCAGAAGGCGGCACAGTGGATGTTCGATTTGCGTCCCGCGAGCGCAGGCGCGTTCCTGATCGCTGCCAAGGTCCGAGAAGTATACGGCGATTTGGAAGGAGCGAACGAGTTCGTCAATGACGCATTGCGCCGCGTCCCGGAAAACGAAGCGGAAAGCCGCGCGATCCTGATAACGGAATCGGCTCGACTGGTCTTGATCAGTGGAGACTCCAAACGCGCCTCGGCACTTTTGGACACCGCCCAGCAACTGTTTCGCGGCTACGACCAGATTTGGAAAGTCTTAGCCATGATTGATAAAGAACACGGCCGCTTTGGGCAAGCAGCCGAACTCTTGGGCCGCCGGTATGAGCAGACAAAGAGCACCGAAGCACTGTACGACTACGCCGAGATGCTGGACCTGGCGGGTCGAAAAGCGCAGGCTGCCGCGGCGTTCCGTGACTTCGAGAACAAAGCTCTTTCTGAATCCGCGCAACCGAACAACGCGAACCGGCAACTTGTTCTGTATTATGCGGACCACTCTGCGAACACTTCGAAGGCGCTTCGCCTCGCAAGGGCGGAACGAAGCATCCGGCACGATATTCCGACGCTCGATGCTCTCGCCTGGGCGTTGTTTCGAAACGGGAAGATCGAGGAAGCGAGGACGGAGATGCGACATGCGTTGGAAACCGGCACTCGCGACCCAGACGTTTTGTATCACGCGAAGCGTCTAGGCGTAAAAAGATGAAGCTGGATTGCCGGACTTCCGCCGCGGGACCGCTCCGTCTAAACGGTCAGCTTTCACGCGCGGCTACGTAGATGCCGAGGCCCACCATGGCCATTCCAGTTGCTCGCTTTTGATTTCGCCGTGCTTTGGCCGACGCAAGCAATTTCTTGCCGATGGTACCCGCGAATAACGCAACGGCAATGTCGACGCTGGTGTTGAGAACCACTGTGATGACTCCGGACATCACGAACTGACCGAACGCCGAACCGGCTTTCGCGTCAACAAACTGAGGGATGAACGACAAGAAGAACAAGGCGGTTCTTGGGATTGAGGACTTTTGTCACGATTCCCTGACCAAACGCATTGCCGCTAACAGCAGGTACTTCCGCAGCATGGTCCTTCGCTCCCGCCGACCGAAACATGCGAACGCCCATATAGATCAGATACAGTGCTCCCGCCCATCGGACAGCCTGGAATGCCACGGCGGATGTGGCGAGAATAACGGAGATCCCCAACCCCGCCGCCATCACATGCACAAAACCGCCGACCAACGTCCCAAGCGAACAAATGATTCCCTCCCGTCGGCCACCCGCCAGGCTTCGCGTAAGAACGTACATGATTCCCGGCCCGGGCGCAATCGCCAAGAGAAACGAAGCGGATAAGAAAGTGGCCCACGTTGTCGCCGATGTCATCTGAACAGTGTAGTACTCCGTAAATGCTAGACTTTTGTGCATGTTTCTCCCGCTTTTGTTGCTTGCCGCGAGCACAAACGGCTCCCCCGCCCCGCTCTTAGCCGACCCCGCGCTCTCCCCGGACCACAAGGAACTCGCCTTCGTCTCCGGCGGCGATATCTGGACCGTGCCCGCGCAAGGGGGCGAAGCGCGCCTGTTGATCTCCCACGCCGCTACCGAATCGCGACCTATGTACTCGCCCGACGGGTCCCGTATCGCCTTTCTGTCTACCCGCACAGGCGTTGTCGACATCTACGTCCTGGATCTTAAGACCGGCGCGGTCAAGCGGCTTACTTACGACGACTCCCGCAACTCCCTGGATGCCTGGTCGCCCGACGGCAAATATCTCTATTACTCTTCCAGCCGAGGCGACATCTACAGCATGAGCGACCTCTACCGCATTCCTGCGGACGGCGGCACTCCGGTCGCTGTAAGCGCGGACCGTTATGCGGATGAGAATCAAGCCGCGCCAAACCCGGTGGATGGAACCATCGCCTTCCTGAGTGGTGGAATGGCGGTGAACCAGTGGTGGCGCAAAGGCCACGCCCATATCGACGAAACACGCTTCACGCTGTTAACTCCCGCCGCCTCTTCCGGCAACCCCAAGTACCACCCGCTTCTCGAAAATCACGCCAAGAATCTCTGGCCCATGTGGTCCGCGGATGGCAAGCACCTCTATTTCATGTCGGATAAATCCGGGTCGGAGAACATCTGGAAGCTGAAGCCGGG
>CAXSIG010000179.1:0-8950 GCA_964237255.1 uncultured Bryobacteraceae bacterium | reverse complement strand
GTTCTTGAGCGATTCTTCGGCGCCCATCATCGGCCAGATCTTGGCGATCTTGTCCCGCTTGACGTAGAGCATGCCGGTGCCGATCGGCGCGAGCAGCCACTTATGGAGGCTGGTGCCGAAGTAATCGCAGCCCAGGTCTTCCTGCTGGAAGGGGAACTGGGCGAAGGAGTGCGCGCCATCGACAATCACTTCAATTCCTCGATCGTGCGCCATGCGGCTGATCTGCTTGACCGGGAAGATTTGACCTGTGCGATTTGTGATGTGGCAGATGTGGATGACTTTGGTTTTCGGCGTGACCGCGGACTCGATCTGCGCGGCCAGGTAATCCATGGAGGGCGGCGGTACGGTGAACTTGACTTGCTTTAGCACGATGCCGTCTCGTGCTTGCCGCTGACGCCAGGAGGCCAGCATGCGCGGGTAGTCCTGGTTTGTCGAGACCACTTCGTCGCCGGGCTTTAGGTCCATGCCGAACTGCACGATTTCGAGCGCTTCGGAGGCGTTGCGGGTGATGGCGATTTCTTCGGGATCGGCCCCGAACAACTTGGCCAGGCGGCGGCGCGCTACTTCGATGCCGGGATCAAGAATCCGCCACATGTAATAGCTGGGGTTCATGTTCTCCATTTCGAGATAGCGGATTTCGGTATCGCTGACGATTTTGGGCGCAGGCGATACACCGCCGTTATTCAGGTTGATAATGTTACGGTCAACGGTGAAGGCGTGACGGACATTGAACCAGAAGTCTTCATCCTGGGCCATAAGCTTGGCGGGTTTACCAGCTGTCTCAACGGCAGCGGCGTTGGCTTTGGTGAGGGCGTCGTTCTTGAAAGCGGCAATTGCCGCGGCTGCCCCGAGAAAGTGCCTGCGATCCATCTGGTTAGTATGCACTAAAGTTGGGGTGCGGCGTGTGTAATAGCACGCTGCCGAGGACCAACCGACTACTTTTCATCAAGCTTTGGTAAACGCTCCTCGACTATACGGGATATGCGGTTGGACAGCAGTCTTCGGTGTCGCTTCCGACAAGGGGCCTGTTCGGGCGGCAACCTTAACATGCAGCGCCCGACCTAAATGTGCTACTGGCCCGTATCCGACCAAACGACAGGGTTATCGGTCGCAAGGGACAGATCAGGACTAAGCTGAGCAACCTTAACTAACTCTTCTTAGTGTCGGGCTGTTGCATCAAAGATGATTCGCCCAGCGCGAACGGTATAAAGCACGTGTGTAAAATCACTGAGATTATTTTGACTCGGGTCTGTTGAAAGCACAGTAAGGTCGCCATCGTTTCCGATTCTTAAACTCCCTGCATGTGATTGGAGATGGAACACTTCGGCGGGATTTATTGTGAGCATTGCGAGCACATCACGGAACGTCAAACCAGCCAACTGCAGCTGGTGGTATTCCTCCGTTACATCGTAGTCAGTAAGAAAGCCAGTATCTGTGCCGAACAACAGTCTTCCTCCGGCGTGATGGAATTGTGCAACGATCGCACGAATCTGTTCGATGTGACTGCTTCTTGAGCCGCAATCCCGGCATGACAGGTATTGCCGTAGACGTTTCGGACAGCGCGGCCGTCGACCGTTTTGCGGCCGATGTCCAGGGGCGGTTTCCTAAGCTTAATGCGCTGATCAACAACGCGGGCATCGCGCGCTTGGAAGACTACAACGCGGATACAGTGGACTCGTCCGTTGCGGCTGGCATCATTCAGACCAACATCACAAGCGTGGTCCAATTAACCGCCGCGCTGTTGCCCACGCTTCGGGTGCAACCGCAGTCCACCCTGATGGTGACCACCTCAGGTCTGGCGTTCGTCCCTTACCCGCCCGGACCGGTGTACAGCGCGACGAAAGCGTTCTTGCACAATTGGCTGGATGCTGTGCGCATGCAGCTCCGAAAGAGTTCGGTTGAGGTGTTGGAATTGGCGCCGCCTTACGTGCAGACGGAACTCGGAGGCGCCAAGCAGGCGACGGATCCGAACGCAATGCCGCTGGACGCGTTTATAAAAGAAGTCGTTCAGATTCTGGAGAACGGCACGATCGAAAAGGGCGAAATCTTGGTGGAAAGGGTCAAACCTCTGCGCTGGGCCGAGAAAAACGGCGATTACCAGAAAATGCTGGAGATGTTTGCGGCTTAAAGCGCGCGCACTACAGGACGCTGCAGCATGTCCTGCGTTGGGTTCTTACTGGTGTGCGAGTGGCAATTCGATACCGGAAACGGTATGGCGTATTAATGGCTGGGCAGCCAAACACTCGACGTCGATGCGATCGCCCAACTTGCATCCGAGTGTTTCCCGTTCGCTCGAAAGTCACACATCGGACTTGAATAGATTACTGTATGTAGATCTGAAGAGCCTGGCTGGAGTAATCGCCGGTACTAATATAGAAGTCAGTCAAGGGCTTGTTCAATGGATAACGAACGGTGAAATCGAGTGCGCTCAAGCCCCGGACGAATCCTGGAAGGCGGTAAGGCACCAAGTTTGTGGAACCGTCAATTGAAACCGAGAATTGTGTTTGTCCAGGCCTTCTCGAAGCTTCCTCGCCCACGCCGGTAAGGTAAACGGTTACTTTCGATCCCACTGCCGCTGGGTTGTTCGGGCCATTCGCCGTGCCATCCATGTTCCGAATATCGGCCAGGCCGCTCCCGGAGCCGTCCGACGAAAGCAAACCGAGAGCGAAGGGCGCCACCGCGAGAGTGACATTCCGTTCCACGGCTCCAGATTGAATCTGCACCGTTGTTGAATCGTTGCCGACGATAGTATCGGGAACGACGCAGTAGATCCGATCGGATGAAACGGAAATAATTTGGGCAGCCATGCCGTCAAATAAGACCTGCGTACCGCCGAGTTGCGTCGGGTAAGCTTGGGTAGCCAAGCCCAAATCGATGTTTTGTGTAGGTGTGTAATCGGGAACCTGCAGCGCGATGATTTCACCTGCCGAAACCGGGCCGAGCCTAAGGCTGAAAGCGTTCACGGCGACAAACCGATCGACGGCGGAGAGACCGACGGCAGAGAGATTGATTAGAACAGCATCAATGGGCGTGGCCGGTGGGAATGGCTGGAAGACATAGTAAGAATTAGCGGTTTGCGCGCCGGCACCACTGCTCCCACCCAAGACAACATCTCCCGATACCCTGGGCGAGAGAGTCGGCATAGAACCGGCGCTGAGGTAACTCGAAAACTCCAAAGAAGATCCATCGGCGCTCAGCATCGAAACAAACGATCTGTATTGCTGTGGAGCAGGAGCGGCTTCGAAAGGACTCTTCAGAGGAAAGTCGAAGCCGTCGGTTTCCCCGGCGACGTACGCGCGTCCCGTTACATCCACCGCTAGACCTGTTGCATATTCATAGCAGGAACTACCCAGGAGCGTGGAATAGATTGGCGATTTGCCTCCCGCGTCCAGCTTCGTCAGGAAAACATCGTCGATTCTGTAAGTGATGGACAAGGGACCAAAGGTTTGGGAGGTGCTGGCGGGATAAGAACATCCGGAATGAATACTAGATTGATATGCGCCGGCGGTCACCGGGAAGTCTGGAGCGGCGGTGTTGCCCGCCACGTAGATGTTGTCGGTGGAATCGAACGCGACGGCGGTGGCTCGGTTGCCGCGTTCCACTCCCTGGACTGTCGCCGTTTCCTCCACGCCGCCGAAGTACGTGGAGTAGATCAGGGAGCCGCCGGCATCATACTTTTGAAGAAATGCTTGAGTCACGGTTGCCGAAGGAGGCGCTCCCGGCGTCCATGCACCGGGTGTAACCGGGAACGCCGGATCCGTTGTGAATCCCACGACCCCGACGTTTCCTTTCGAATCGCCGGCGATCTGCTTACCGGTGTTAGAAAAGTAACCATCCACCATAAGAGGAGTAACAAGCCGGGATGCATCGGAGTTCAGTTGGGCAATATAGCTAAATGTCGTTTGAACTAGATTCGGGCGTTGTATCTGAAGAGGAAAATCCGAAGAACCCGTGCCGATTAGCCACACGCCACCGGTGGCACTGGTTGCGATGCTTACCGAATTGTCGTAACCGGCGCCGCCAAGGTAAGTTGCCGCAAGAAACTCACCGTTGGATGAAAACTTTGCAGCGAACGCATCGGTTCCACCCTTCAAAGACGACTGAAACGCGTTCGCGGACACGGGCAGGTCAGTGGAATCGGTGTTTCCTGATAGCCAAACATTACCCTCGCTGTCGATAGCAATTCCCGAGGCGGATTCCGTGCCGCGTCCGCCGAAGTAAGTTGCGAAAACCGGGGTTTTCCCGTCGGGTAGATATTTGGCCAGGAATGCATCCGATGTAGAGACAGTCGTGGCATAAACTACGCCTTCCGTGGTCTTGGAAAAAGCGCTGGACCGCACCGAAGGATAAGTAGCCTTCCAGGTAGCGCCGTCATCGGTACTGCGCGCACTCCCCGCGATCAGAATGTTGGGATGGAACGGATCTACGTGGACAGATTCCGTGATGTAGGTGGCAATCGGAGACGATGTCCAAGCGCCTCCGCCATCGGTCGTCCTCTCGAAATTCCGGTCCGCGACCGCGTACAACTTGCCGGATACGACGGGGCTGGACGCCAACCAGGAAGGAACGAAGGAAGCTCCATTGAGTTCCCATGTTTTTCCGCCGTCAACGCTGTGATAAATGCCGCCTCTACCGTTTGCCCCGCTTGAGGCGCTAATGACATTGGGAGTCAACTGATCGAACGCGAACGCATTCCCAACACAGTTCGGCACGCTCGAGAGCTGCCAACTAACGGCTCCATCTGTTGTGAAATATCCTGCCGATCCCGCGCAGGTGTAGATGAGATTCTTGTGAAATGGATCGAACGAAAGAGCGCTGACGATCGCCTTATCCGGAAGGCCAAGGCTTGCCTTAGTCCACGTTTGGCCGCGGTCTGGGCTTTTGTAAACGCCCCCATACTCCGAATTGGTTGTGTAAAGCTGCGCGCTATCAAATGGGTCCACTGCGATAGAGAGAGCATTGATAGACCCGTTCACATAGGGCAGCACAGAGCAAATGAATGAAGCGCCGGAATCGTCGGATTTGCAAAAGGAACTGCCGGATGCCGCGTATAGCGCTTCAGCATCGCGGGGATCTGTGGCGACAACAATCCCGAAGAAGTTGGCGACGCCGACAGCGAACGGGCTGGCAAGCGGTTGCCAGCTATTGCCGCTATCCACACTGCGAATTAATCCGGTTCCCGGGTTGCGACCCTGAAAGGCGTTGCGAACGGGAAAGTCAAAGGAACTTGTGGTTCCAGCGACGTAGATGTTACCCGCGGCGTCCGTAACCACGCCCGCGACGGTGTCGTTCGCGGAACCGCCGAATGTCGTCTTGGATGAAAATAGCTGCGCGCTCGCCGCAAGGGCGATGACGAAAATCGCTACCAGACGCGGCACGGGTTTGCCGATACCATGCGATCGCCCACCTTACATCCGAACGTCTCCCGGAACTCCGGTGAATTTTGGACAACGCCGTTCACTCGAAATTCACCGGGCGAATGGGGATTCGTCGCGGCAGAAACGCGCCGCGCCTGGTCCGTGCTGTTCTCACACCAGATCTGCGCATAGCCCAGGAAGAACTCCTGTTGCGGTGTGAATCCGTCGTGCTTCGGTAACACCTTACCGGCCAGGCTATCCATCAACGCCATGTAAGCCAGGTGAAGACCACCGTTGTCCGCCGCATTTTCACCCAGCGTGAGCCTGCCGTTCAAGAACACGCCGTCCGTCGGGCTGAACTTGCTGTACTCCTCGGCAATGCAGGTTGCGCGGGTTTCAAACGACTTGCCGTCCACTTCCGTCCACCAGTCGCGCAGGTTGCCGGCCCCATCGAAGCGGCGGCCCTGATCATCGAAGCCGTGTGTCAACTCGTGCCCCACCACCACACCGATTGCTCCGTAGTTCACCGCGTCGTCGGCTTTGGCGATGTAAAAGGGAGGCTGCAAGATCCCTGCGGGAAAGTTGATATTGTTCTGCGCCGGGGAGTAATAAGCGTTCACAGTGGGTGGCGTCATGCCCCATTCGGACTTCTCGACCGGCTTACCGATCTTCGCGAACTGGCGCTGCTGTTCCGCATGACGGGCGGCGCGCACATCCGTATAAAATTCGCCCGGTTTAATTGTGACCGCCATGTAGTCGCGGAATTTGTCCGGGAAGCCGATCTTGTTTTCCACCAGCTTCAGCTTCGCCAAAGCCTGCGTCTTGGTTTCGGAAGACATCCAGGTAGCGCTCTTCACATCCTGTTCCATGGAGTGTTCGATTTCCGCGACCATCTTAAGCACCCGTTCTTTGCTCGATTGGCTGAAGGCCACTTCCACATATTTCTGGCCAAGCGCTTCACCCAACGACGCGTTCACGCTTGCAACACAAGTCTTCCAGCGCGGCTGCATTTCCTTCACACCGCGTAGTTTCGCTTCGTTGAAATCGAAAGCTTCTTTGCGAAACGCGTCCGTTAGAAGCGATGCGTCCGTTTGGAGAACGTGCCAAGTGAAGTAGGCCTTCAAGTCGTCCAGGCTCACGCTTTCGATGGCCGCGTTCATGCCTTGTATGAATGTAGGAGCACCGACGTTGAGCGAAGAGATTTTCGGAATGCCAACGTGGGTTAAATAGTAGTTCCAATCGAACGCGGGCGAGAGCTTCGCAAGGTCCGCAACCGGCATCCGATGATACGTGTTGTTCGGGTCCCGCATCGCCACCCGGTCCAGGGACACTTTCGCAAGGGCGGTTTCGAATTTAAGTACCGTCGCGTCCGCTGAAGGAAAGTCCTGCTTACCTTCGCTCAGGTAAAGCAAGCTGACCATCTTCGATACATGCTCGCGAAACTGCTGCCGCGTTTCTTCCGACTTTTCATCGGTCTTCAAGTAATACGAGCGGTCCGGGAGCGAGATGCCGCCCTGGCTTACGTTGGCGATCTGTTCGGCGGCGTTCTTCGCGTCGGCACGAACTCCGAAGTTGAACAGGACACGTACGCTTTGAGAGTGCAGATCCGGAACCTGCTTCAGCAGTTCTTCCTTACTGCCGGCCGCCCGGATGCGCCGAAGGGCCGCCTCAATTGGGTCGACTCCCTTCGCATCAATAGTCTTCTCATCCAGGCAGGAGTTGTAAAGGTCGCCGATCTTTTGCTCGTTAGCGGTTCGCGCGGCGCCGCCTTTCGCGGCCTTCTCCAGAATGTCCCGCTCAATGCCCAGGTTGTGATCGGCCAGTTCCGCGAACCGGCTCCAACCTGCGCGATCGGACGGAACCGGATTGTTTTGCCGCCAGGTGCCGCAGGCGTATTGGTAAAAGTTGTCGCAGGCTTGAACATTGGTGTCCATTGCCTTGAGATCGATGCCAGAGGATTGCGCGAACAGCAGCGGTGAACAAGCCGCAATAAGAAGGGATTTTAACCGAAACATTCGGTTCCGATTTTACCGCTACCTTTCGGAGGGGTAATCCTTCGAATACCAGTCAGTATGCATGTTCGTTGGGATATCCAGTACACGAATGTGGGTGTAGCCCATCTCTTTCAATGCCCGAAACGCCGGACGAACGTTTGGACACTTGACCATGGGGCAGCAGCCGCAATAGATCACGATATCGGCGTCTTTCGGGGTGTTAGCGACAAGATGACGAAGCGTGTCGATGCCTTCAGGAGCAGACCCGGCTTTGGCGTCAAGCGCGTGGACAATGTGCTTGTTGCGATACAAAACGGGAAAGGCAACAGAAATCACAATGGGAGCATTCGGTCCGGAGACCACCTTGGCTAACGCAGCGGGCTCAATCACATCTGTTACGGTCCATGGATCGGCATCCGATTGCGCAAATGCGAAGGAAGCGGCCGCAAGCAGGAACAGTCGTGAAACGCTTGGCATTACTTAACGCCTTTCTCCGGATTCCATGTGCCGTGCAGCTTGCGTACAAAGATAATCTGGCCGACATGATATGCATTGTGAGCCCCAACGTGCGCGATGTCGGCGGCTTGCTTCTGAATCTTGGCATCGTCCGCGGCTTCCACCGCCTTCTCGAAATCGGTCATCACCTGATCGAGCTTGTGAACGATCTCGGTCCAGGCCTTCGCGTCGAAATTATTGTTAAATGTTTCGTCGTTGTTGTTGTTGTATTTGCCCGGATTTTCTCCACGGAACGTCGCCAACTGGCGCGCATTCCAGAACAGGAGGTGGGCGGCGAGTTGCCCAACGGAATGATTGCCGCTTCCATCGGTCCACTTCGCCTGCTCCGGCGTAAGTCCTTCTACCGCGGTATTGATGGGCACGAACCATTCGGCCTTGTTATGGGTACTGCGCAATTGATCCAGAAGAACGCTCTTCAGCGTTTGAGCCGGAAGAGCGGATGTAAGTGAGAGACAAACGGCAAAGACGGATATGCGCATGGTAAAAGGCATTATGTCGCACATGGGCGCTCTTCGTGAAGCTTACGATGCCGTTCGGACCTTTATCGATCCGAAGTACTTGGAGCCCTTTGCGGATGTCGAACAAGTAGACGCGTGGCGTCAGCAATATCGTCCGAAGCAAATCAAGTTACTGATTGTCGCCGAGTCTCATGTACGACGAACAAGCGGTCCGGGATTTATTTACGACCCGAGTTACTACACGCCGTGGTGGAATGACTTGCTGAGGCCGGCATTCGGTTTACAGGCGACTCGAACCGAGGAGTTATGCGCGCTTCAAGACAGAGGCGTATGGATCCTGGACGCTTCCGTGATCGCGCTTGCCGGTTATCGGAACGTGAATTCAGCTTGGCCGAACCGGCCGCTGGATGATGTTGCCGACCGCATTTTCGAATCCAGTTGGATCAACTTCGTCCAACGCGAGTTCAATCGCGCGCGCGCCGAACACTTTGTATACTTCAAACGAGCCGCCTTGATGCTTCCCGATGAAGTCACGCGAAACGGCACCGCACTGAAATTTCGTACTCCAAGCAACTCAGCCCGATACCGCGACCCCGATTACGACTACGGCGCCGCTCGCTTTATA
>CAXSIG010000178.1:2872-8956 GCA_964237255.1 uncultured Bryobacteraceae bacterium | reverse complement strand
AATGTCATCGTCGCTAAGGTCGAAATCGCCGCGCTCCAAGGCATCGGCAAACTGAAAGGCATGAGCGTTGCGTTCGATCGGAACCTCACGCATGGAAGGAGCAACGAACGGTTCGCCACCCTGTTTGCGGATCAGAGTCGCCATTTCCGCGGCCCGGCGACTTTCGAGCGACAGCACGCGTTTGCCAGCAAAGGGCATTTACGAGACTGGTTTCATCGCCTGTTTAAATTCGGCGATTGAGGCTTTTACTTGCGCCATCGCGATGATGCCCAGCAACTGTTCGGCGTAATTCGGGGCGGTCGCGTAGATAGGCGCAATGCCCCGAATTAGTTCCTCAACGCTATTCGATTCTGTGTACTTGGTCCATGCAATCGCGTAGGGCCTTCCGCCGCTGATGAGAGAGCCGTGCTTTTCAAAGCAGGTAGCAAGTGAGGCAAACGTAGCGAACTCCAACGTCTGGACGGTGTCTGCATGGTGAACGAATTCGTGTGTTTCGAGCGACTGTACGCCGAAACATCCGGGATAGGACTTAATCCCGAAGCAGTTGTTGCCCGGTTGATGATTGCCCCACCCGCTTTCGAGAGCCCACTGGCTAACAGTCAATTCGGAAGGAACCCTGGTGGAAACTTCGCACAATACAGCGTCGTGCGCGGCTTGTTTCAAACGGAGTAGCTGAACGGCGGAGAGCATAGCGATTCAATTATGCCGCACGGATGGCACAACGATCGCCTACGAGGGTTCTTCGCGAAACACCTCTTCGAGAGTGCCGCAGCGAAAAATGCGCGTGGCGAGCGTTTCCATCTGGTCCACGGAAAGAACTTGGAGGCGCGCATTCGCCGAGTCGGGCAGCGGGCCGAACTGGACTTCCAGCATGCGTTGCAGAAAATGCCGGCTTTGTCGGCGGCTTCCTTCCTCCATTCCACTCTGTCGGCCTTCCTCCATTCCGCTCTGCCTTCCTTCTTCGAAGCCTTCGGTATAGAAAGCATGTGCGCGGATGTCAATGGTAATGGGCATAGTCTCTACCTCCTGTTTCAGTGTAATCTCCAGTTTCCTCAGCTTTGCCAGGGTGGTCAGTTGTGCAATAGCTTGACCGCGCTGCTCACCGTCCAACGCCACGATTCTGCGCAGCACGGTCCGCAGAGTCTCCCTGTTGTCGAATCCTCTAGTCAGAACCGCCAGAATATTGTCTTCGACGTCCGCGCTGTTCAACAGTCCTGCTCCATCCAGGTCGCGTATGTCGACAAGGTGGTATTGGAAGCGATTCGCTTCGACGCGGGAAGCCATTCGCATCGGCGCTTCGCCTACGTACAAAACAAACTGGCTAGGAAATCGTCCCTGGTCGCGGTAGATGAGTACCGAGTATTCCATCTGACGGCACGGCATGTTCGGGTCGTTCACGCTCTGGAATTCGATGTGGACCAATTCGCCGCCCACTGTTTCTGCAAGCAAGTCCACCTGCCTTGCCGTTGGTTTTGCCGAAACAAATTCCGTGTTCAGCCACCGCGCCTGAGCGGAACCGGTGAGTTGTTCGAAAAGCTTTCTTGTGTTTCGGTAGAACAAAGACTTCAGCGTGATGTCGTAATCGCCCATTCAGGCCCTGAATGAGGAAGTGCCTCCGGGAGAGAAAGTTCTCGGGATCCTCGTAACATAAAGGAATGGAACTTCTCGATCTGCGCGAGCGTGGTGGCGTGCGCGATGGCCAGCCCACCTATTCCGATACGCGCCTATTTATGCAGCTGCTTGCGTTCGGCGAGGTGCGCGATGTTGCAGCGCTGGGGACGCACTTGAGAACAGCGGAGATCCCAGGCGTGCTCTACGAAGACGTGAATGATCCGCGCGGCGTTGCGCTGGTAACGTGGAGCACCGACACGAATTTCTTTACCGATACCGTACGTCCCGCTATCTCCAGCGGACCCTTTGCCGAGTTGTCCCAAAAACTCGAATACTCGATGCTGGGCCGAACTTATGCCATCGGACACGAGCCCAATCTAACCGACTGGCTGATCGACAAGCCCATCCGTAATGCCACGGATGCAACTCAACCCTGGGCTATCTGGTACCCGCTGAGACGCAAAGGCGAATTTGCCCAGTTGCCTGCCGAAGAGCAAGGACCCATCCTCGCCGAGCACGGAAAAATAGGTCACTCCTTCGGCATGGCTGGGTTTGCAAACGATATCCGGCTCGCCTGTTTCGGCATGGACAAGAACGACAACGACTTCATCATCGGACTCACTGGGAAGGAGCTTTATCCTCTTTCCGCATGCATTCAAGCCATGCGAAAAACCAGACAAACTTCGCGCTATATCGAGGCGATGGGACCGTTTTTCATCGGCAAAGCCGTTTGGCAGAACGCGCTAGTATAAAGATTCCCGGCAACTATGGAACAGACCGCGTTAAAGCACACGCCCCTGCACGCCATTCATCGCGCGAGCGGCGCAAAAATGGTCGACTTCGGCGGTTGGGATATGCCGGTCCAGTACTCGGGCTTAGTCGACGAACATAACACCGTCCGTAAGGCGGTCGGGCTCTTCGATGTCAGTCACATGGGCGAGATCGAAATCACCGGTCCCGAAGCGCAGCAGCTTACCGACTACGTGGCTACCAACAATGTGAATAAGCTGAAGGACGGGCAGGCTCATTATTCCGGGCTTCTCTACGAACACGGCGGTTTTGTAGACGACATCCTGGTACACAAGGTGGACAAAGATTCCATCTTCATTTGCGTCAACGCGTCGAACCAGGAAAAGGATTACGAGCACATCCTGGCAATCTGCAACGATAAAGGTTTCGAAGCTGAAGTCAAGTTCGCGAGCGATAAATACGCGCAGATTGCAGTTCAAGGCCCGCGCGCGATTGAGACACTCGGGAAACTCAGTCCGAACGATGTGACGGGGATCAAATATTACTGGTTCGAAGACGGCGAGGTGGCAGATATTCCGGCCCGCATCGCGCGAACCGGATACACCGGCGAAGACGGATTTGAAGTGTATGTGGAGCCGTCACAGGCAGCATACATCTGGGAACAGTTGCTCGAAGCGGGCGAGGAGTTTGGTATCAAACCTTGTGGCTTGGGTGCACGAAACACCTTGCGCTTGGAGGCCAAGATGGCCCTCTATGGGCATGAAATCCATGCTTCTTTAACTCCCTTAGAAGCGGACCTGGCCTGGATTGTCAAATTCGACAAGGGCGATTTCGTCGGACGCGACGCGCTACTCAAGCAGAAGAACAACGGATTGACCCGCAAGCTGGTCGGCTTCGAAATGACAGGTCGCGGTATTGGGCGCGATGGCTACGAAGTGTCGGTCGACGATGCCGCCGCTGGATGGGTGACCAGTGGATCCCCCGGTCCGACTGTCGGAAAGAACATAGGCCTTTGCTACCTCCCGATCGACAAAACCACACCGGGCCAGACAATTCAGGTGTCCGTGCGCAACCAACCTGTCGATGCCATTGTGGTCCCCACACCTTTTTACAAGAGAGCGAATTGAATGAGCACGTATCCCGAAACTTTCCTTTACACCAAAGAGCACGAATGGGTGAATGCGGCGGACGGCATTGCCACCATCGGCATCACCGATCATGCGCAGCATGAGTTGGGCGATATCGTTTATGTCGACCTGCCGAAAATAGGCGCAGCGCTGGAGCAAGGCAAGACGCTCGGTTCCGTTGAATCCGTGAAGGCCGTGTCCGATATTTACGCGCCCATTTCCGGCGAAGTGACGGAAATTAATTCTGCCCTGACGGATAATCCCGAAAAACTCAACGAAGATCCCCACGGTTCCGCTTGGTTGATCAAAATCAAAATCAGCGATGCGGAGGAAATAAAGAAGCTTCTCTCCGCGGCGGATTATCAGACTTATGTAGGAGCCGAAAGCTAAGTTGCGTTATCTCCCCAAATCGGATTCGGAACGACAGGAGATGCTCGCCGCGTGCGGCATCGCTACTGCGGACGAGTTGTTCGACCATCTTCCCGCCGAAGCACGCTTGAACCGGCCGCTGAATTTAAGGCCGGGTATTTCTGAATACGAAATCATCGATTTCTTCAAAGATCGAGCGCGCGAAACGTCGGAGGGTTACGCGTCTTTCTTGGGCGCCGGTGTGTACCGCCATTTCCGTCCGGTGTTATGCGACACCATCGTGTCGCGCGGCGAGTTCCTGACTTCTTACACGCCCTATCAGGCCGAGATCGCGCAAGGCACGCTCACCGCCATCTTTGAATTCCAAACCATGATCTGCCAACTCACCGGCATGGACGTGGCGAACGCGTCGATGTATGACGGATCATCGGCCGTTCCCGAAGCGGCCATGATGGCTGTTCGCGTTACAGGTCGCAGCAAGACGCTGGTATCCCGGACGGTTCATCCCGAATATCGTGAGGTTCTTAGGACTTACGCGAAGCATCAGGGCATGCCTGTGGAAGAGTTCGGTTACGTCACTGAATCCGGCCAGATCGATTTGGAAGATCTCGAAACTAAGCTCGATCAGGATACTGCCGCGGTGATCATTCAATCACCCAACTTTTTCGGTGTTATCGAAAAGGTGCAAGCCGCTGCCGACCTTGCGCATAAACGTGGCGCGTTGCTGATCTTCGTCTTTACGGAAGCGGTGTCGCTCGGATTATTGGAACCGCCTACCGATGCGGACATCGTCGCGGGCGAACTGCAGTCGTTTGCGATCTCGCCATCGTACGGAGGCCCCTTTGCAGGCATCATCGCCGCGAAAGAGAAGCTGCTTCGACAACTTCCCGGCCGTCTGGTCGGTGAAACCGTGGATTCGAACGGCAATCGTGCCTACTGCCTGACGCTTTCCACGCGCGAGCAACACATCCGCCGTGAAAAAGCGACCTCAAACATCTGTACCAATCAAGCGCTGATCGCGATGATGGCGACGGTGTTTATGGCCGTTTACGGTAAACAGGGTCTTCGTGAACTGGCGGAGCATAATTTGGCGAAAGCTCACTATCTCGGTTCAAAACTAAAGACGCGCTTTGACGCTCCGATTTTTAACGAGTTCGTTGTCGATGCTCCAGGCGATGCCAACCAGAAACTCTTGGGTAAGAAAATCATCGGTGGTCTTCCCCTGCATCGTTTCTACCCGGAACTAAATGGCGCAACGTTAGTCTGCGCCACGGAGATGTCGCGCCGCTCCGATATGGACGCCGTCGCCGAGGCATACCGAGCATGATTCGCAAAGTCCGTCAGCATATTAATCAAAACGAAGCGCTGCTCTTTGAAGAGAGCTCTCCGGGCAAGCGGGGATATCAGCTCCCGGAACTGGATGTTCCGCTGGTAGATGCAAAAACCGCGCTAGGCAGCGCGAACGTGCGTTCCGAAATCGAAGGCTTCCCCGAAGTCAGCGAAGTGGAAGCAATTCGCCATTTCACGCGCCTCTCCACGTGGAACTACGCAATCGATCTCGGGCTTTATCCTCTCGGTAGCTGCACCATGAAGTACAACCCGCGCGTGAACGAACTCGTCGCCCGCATTGATGGCTTGGCGTGGTCGCATCCTTATCAGCCCGAAGAGCTTTCGCAAGGGGCCATGCAAGTCATCGCGGACCTGGAAAGTGCTCTGCTCGAAATCACCGGCATGGATGCGATTACGCTTCAGCCTGCCGCCGGAGCACACGGAGAGCTCACTGGCATCCTGTTAGTTCGCGCGTATTTGGAATCGCAAGGCAATCCGCGGAAACGCATCCTGGTCCCGGATTCCGCACACGGTACCAATCCGGCCACAGCGAGTATGGCGGGCTACGCGGTCCAGAACATCAAGTCGAACGAGCGCGGCATGATGGACGTCGAATCGCTCCGCGCGCTTCTCGAAGACGATAGCGCTCACGATATCGCGGCTCTCATGGTGACGAATCCATCCACGCTCGGTATCTTCGAAGCCGACATCGCCAAGGTGGCGGAACTACTGCACGCCAAAGGCTCTATGCTTTACATGGACGGCGCGAATATGAACGCGCTGGTCGGACTTACGCGACCTGGAGATTTCGGTGTCGACGTCATGCACTTGAATCTGCACAAGACGTTCTCGACTCCGCCTGGCGGCGGCGGTCCCGGCAGTGGTCCGGTGGCGATTA
>CAXSIG010000178.1:0-2862 GCA_964237255.1 uncultured Bryobacteraceae bacterium | reverse complement strand
CATCTCGAAGCGTTCCTTCCGATTCCTGTCCTGAAACGGGTGAGCGAGGCATGGCACTTCGATTACGACCGTCCGCAATCCATCGGACGTGTCCGCGCTTTTTACGGCAACTTCGGCGTGTTGGTGCGAGCGCTGGCCTACATCCTTGCCCACGGCGGCCCCGGTCTTCGCAACGCAACGATTGATGCGCTCATGAATGCGAATTACATTCGCAAGAAGCTGGAGAAGCATTACGATCTTCCTTACTCCAGCCCCAGCATGCACGAAGTAGTCTTTAGCGACGATCGCCAGGCAAAGCAAGGCGTCCGCACCGGCGACCTTGCCAAGCGCCTGATCGATTACGGTTTCCATCCCTACACGGTCAGCTTTCCTACGATTGTCCATGGCGCGATCATGATCGAGCCGACCGAAACGGAAAGCAAGCGCGAACTCGACCTCTTCATTGACGCAATGATCTCTATCGCTGAGGAAATCGAGACAGATCCGAAATCGATCCTGAAGGCTCCTTATTCCACGCGCACCACCCGCGTTGATGAAGTATCCGCCGCGCGCCGTCCCATCGTTCGCTGGAAGCCGGAACGCAGTTCGAGCACCGCTGCGGATTGAAGCGGGCGGCGATCCTTGTTGCGCTTGTCCTGCTGATTCGCCTGCCGTTCCTGAATCAAGCAGTACAAGGCGACGACCCGTACTACCTCGCCTCCGCCGTACACGCCCAGATCGACCCGGCGCATCCAAACCACATTCATTACATCTACGGAGGCCGCGAGGTCGATTTCCGCGGTTACCCGCATCCCCCGTTTAACGCCTGGTGCCTGGCAGCACTAATCGCGATGTTCGGCTCTGTCCGTGAACTGCCCTTTCACGCCGCCTACATAGCCTTTTCACTGTTAGCTGCCTGGGCGATGTGGAGTCTGTCAAAACGATTTTCCGCCAAGCCGCTTTGGGCAGCCGCGTTGTTTCTAGCAGTCCCGGTGTTTGTCGTGAATGGCGATTCATTCGAATCGGATGTCCCGTTCCTGGCACTGTGGCTCGCGGGAATCGCACTTTTCATTCGTGGCTCGAACGCACTTGCTTTCGTCGCTCTGGGACTCTCTTCGTTAGTCGCGGTGCAGGCGATGTTCGCAATCCCGATTCTCCTGCTGTACGACCGTCGCCGCTGGTGGCTCGCCTTCGCTCCCGCCATCGTATTCGCATCCTGGCAATTTTTCGAGTACTTCTCCACCGGCCAGTTTCCTCTCGCGGTTGCAGCGGGGTATGTGCAGTCGTACGATTTACAGCGCACAGCCGCGAAGATCAAAGTCGCAAAAGCGCTGAGCGTTCATCTGGCCTATCTCGCGTGGCCGCTGCTCTTGCTGGTGCTCGGCAAGGCGGACCATGCAAGAAGAGAAACGTGGTTCCTCCTCTCGTGGATAGCGGTGGTGTTTGTGGCAGCCATCGCCATATTTCCCGTCGGCTCGGCACGCTACCTACTCCCGCTTGCTCCGGCAGTCGCGCTCCTCATCTCTCGCCTTCCCACTCCGCTCCTTGCTCTCGGCTTCACAGTCCAACTCTGCATTTCGCTTCTACTCGCGACCGCCAACTATCAACACTGGAATGCGACGCGCCAATTTGCTCGATCTCTAGCTCGCGAAGCCGAACAACATCGTGTCTGGGTCAACTCCGAATGGGGCCTTCGTTTCTACCTTGAGGAGGAAGGTGCCCGCCCCGCACTCGAGAATCAAGAGATTCCCCCAGGCGACATCCTTGTCACGAGCGATCTCGCGTTTCCTGCCGCCGTCCTCCACGGTGGAAGCACGCCCGTTGTGATCGCATCGGAGAATATTCGCCCGCGTGTACCTTTCCGACTGATCGGAATGGAATCGCGATCCTCCTACTCGGACTCCAACCGCGGCTTCTTCCCGTTCGGCATTTCGACTGGCCTAGTCGATCGCCTTCGGGCCGAAAAGTTCGTTCCCCGCAAACCTACAAACGAGTACGTCAACTTCGCTGAATCCAATGCGGACGACCAAATTGCTTCAGGCATCTATTCAGCCGAAGGGAATCCATGGCGTTGGATGTCGAAGTCTGCCACCGTTCTCCTGAAGACGCCGGCAACGCCGATCCCGCTTGTCGTTCACTTGTACATCCCTGATGTCGCGCAAGCCCGCACTGTGGAACTGTCTTTAGATGACCGCTTGATCGAAACAAAAACCTTTCCAGGACCTGGAACTTATACAATGCAAACCACTCCTGCATTCGGCTCCGTCCTGACTATCACCCTGGACAAGAGCTTCCACGTCCCGTCCGACCATCGCGAACTCGGCATCATCCTTACCGGCGCCGGTTTTTCCAAGTAGTATTCTGGAACTTATGCGCACGGTGTACTGCGTCAAGCTGAAGAAGGAATTGCCCGGCCTAGATGAAGTTCCTTTCGAAGGCCATCCGCTTGGCCAAAAGATCTACGACAACGTTTCGAAAGACGCGTGGAAAATGTGGGTGGAGCATATGAAAATGCTCATGAACGAATATCGCCTGAACCTGGGCACCGCGGAAGCCCAGGAGTTCCTTATCAAACAGATGGACGAGTATTTCTTCGGCGAAGGTACGGCCATGCCCGCCGGCTACGTTCCACAGGCCCACTAA
This sequence comes from uncultured Bryobacteraceae bacterium, assembly GCA_964237255.1. Taxonomy (GTDB): domain Bacteria; phylum Acidobacteriota; class Terriglobia; order Bryobacterales; family Bryobacteraceae; genus JALYXI01. The sequence goes on along the minus strand of CAXSIG010000178.1, from coordinate 240 downwards.
CCCGGGCGAGTCGAATAGCAATTCGGCTCATCTAATCAAAACGGTACTGAAATGTTATCCACTCAGACGGTCGCGGAAGAGATTCTGGATCTGAAGCGGGACCGCCGTGCAATCCTTCTCGCTCACCATTACCAGGATGCGGAGATCCAGGAGTTGGCAGATTCGGTGGGAGACTCCCTCGAACTTGCCCGCAAGGCCCGCACTTTCCAGGGTGACGTGATCGCGTTCTGCGGGGTCTGG
>CAXSIG010000177.1:6132-8967 GCA_964237255.1 uncultured Bryobacteraceae bacterium | reverse complement strand
CGCGAGTGAACCCGAAAGGCGTCCTCCTCGGCCATTCCGGCGCAGTCCGCTCCCTCGCCTTCAGCGCCGATGGCAAGTTCCTCGTCAGTTGCGGAGACGATTGGACCGCGCGCGTTTGGGACACGAACTCACAAAAAGAAGTTAGTGTCTTGCGCGGTCACACCGGGTCCCTTGACAGTGCGGCCTTCAGCCTGGATGGACGTTATATCCTCACGGCCGCCAAAGATGGCGCCGCGCGGATTTGGCGCTCTGGTATGTCGCAGGGTACCGCGCTCTTCTACTCCACGGACGAAGTGCGCTCCCTGGATAAGAATCTAGCCTTCAGTAGTTCCGGGGACCGGATCGCAGTCTCCGGCGACACGGGCAGAACCCACCTTTACAACCTGACTGCACCAAACCAATCAGCCCCCGAGTTGAAGGCTCATTTGAGCGTTTTGAGTCCCGATGGCGCCTTCGTCGGAATCGCCGGTTACCGAAACACTGCCCAAATTTCAGACGCGCGAACGGGTGTTATCCGAATGGAGATTCAGGGCGGCGAGACCCCATTCAACAAAGCCCGCTTCACATCGCAAGGCGATCTTGTAGTCACTACGGACCAAGGCCAAAGCGTGCGCGTTTGGGATGCTCATACCGGCAAGCTTGTACGGCATATTTCTGATCCTAAGGAAATTCGGAGCGTGACGGTCGCGCCCGATCGCCATGGCTTCTTGACCACTGGTCGTGACCTCCACTACTGGAACCTTGACACGGATAAGGATTGGAGTCTGGACGAATCGGACTTCGTTCACGATCCTCAATTCTCCCCCGACGGTACGAGTGTACTCGCGCTTACAAATCTTGTTCGGGTGTGGGATCTCGCTTCGCGGCACATACGCACTAGTAGTCCCAGACCGCGCTCCCAATTAGTCGCGGCCATCTTCGGCCCGGGTGGGACCACCGCTCTTTCTATCGCCCCCTCTAACGCCACACTATGGCCCATACCTGCGCTTAATGACTCGATGGCTTCCCGGACGTGGAGTGTCGAACTCGGCGAGCAGGTGCGCCCCGTTGCCTTTGGCGCGTTCAGTCCTGTCGGAGCACTGCTCGCCGTCGGCGGAAAGCGCGCGTTGCAAGTTCTCGACATCGGGGAACCACAGAATCCCAAACTCATAGCGAGCGATAAGGGAACGGCATTCGAAAGCGCCGTATTCAGCCCCGATGGAAAACGAATCGCCATTGCGAGTCACGATGGCTCGGTTCGCGTCTCCGACTCCAGCACACTCCAACAGCCGGTCACCTGGAATCCCGCCATCGGCCCACTGACAAACGTCGCATTCAGTCGCGATGGCCAATGGCTGTTGGGCTCCAGCGGCGCGGCATACAACACCACGTTCGTTTGGAATTCCAACACCGGGAAAGTTATCTCACGCGTCAACGGCATCGCCGGTGAATTCAGTCCGGACAATAAATCTGTCTTAACCGTGGGGCGGACCGACACCGCACAGGTATGGCGAACGGACACCCATGGGAACGCTCTCCGGCATTCACGCCGAGGTAACTCACCTTGAGTACAGCCGCGACGGCAAGATGCTGCTCGGCGTCGCGAGCGATGGAATGCTCGGCGTGTGGGACGCGGCTACCCTACGGCTCGTTAAGTCAGTCACCTCAGGCGGAAAGGCCGTCCACGCTACGTTCAGCCCGGATAGTGAGTGGATATTAGCCGATGACGGCCGGCTTTGGAACTGGCGGCGCACCGGTCGTATGCTAACCATTCCCACCTACGAGGGAGCGGTCGGTACCTCCGTTTTTAGCCCCGATAGTAAGTTCGTGGCCATTGCGAGCAACCAGAAAACTTCCCCTGTGCTGATCTTCCGGCTGCCCAGTGAGTCGACAGGCAAGCTTGCGATTGTAAAGCGTGCCGAGAATGGCTTGCCGGTCCTAGCGTTCAGCCCAAACGGTAACTTATTCGCGATGGCGACATTAGACAATGTGGTGAAGCTCTGGGAACGGAACAAAGAGTCTCCACCCCGCGAACTGCTTGCTCACACCGATCGGATCAACTCGATCGCCTTTAGCCCGGACGGTCGTTGGCTGGTCACCGCCGGTAAGGACGCAGTGGCGCGTGTCTGGAGTACGGAGACCGGAGCGCTTGCGACCGAACTGCGAGGACATCGATCGGAACTTCAGAAGGTTGCGTTCTCCGCGGACGGCAGCTGGGTAATTACGCAATCGGCCGAGCCCGAAGTGCGGGTCTTTGATTGCGCCATCTGTGGTTCCGGAGAGCAATTCTACTCCCGCTCCCGTGAGCGCGAAACGCGAATTCGGTAGTGAATTGCGTTCACGCGTAGCCACGGTTCAAGTTAAGCCGGCCGCTTCGTCTACCGAAAACACCGCGATCCCTGGCGATGAAATTCGTCGATCTATGCAACAGAATTATGGGTAATCGGGCCTTGCGGAGCCGCGCTTTTCGTCTCCCCGTCAAATCGCAAGATTCGAGCGCTATTGGCGACGACAGCCAGAACGGCCATACTCTGCGCCAGCGCGCCTTTCACGGGGTTCAAAATACCGAATGCGGCCAACGCCAGCAGCACCAGAGAAAGTCCAAAAGCCAGCCAAACATTCTGGCCGATAACGCGGCGCGTGATATCGGCCAAGCCGATCATCTTCGGAAGCCGCCCGAGATCCGTTCCCAACAGCGCGACATCGGCGCCACCCAATGCGACTTCGTTCAGTTCGGCTCCAATCGCCACCCCGACATCGGCCCCGCCAAGCGCCAGCGCGTCATTCACACCATCGCCCACCATCATCACGGTCCGGCCTTCCGCCTGTTCAGCCCGCACTACTTCCAGCTTCTAA
>CAXSIG010000177.1:694-6122 GCA_964237255.1 uncultured Bryobacteraceae bacterium | reverse complement strand
GGCAGCACTTCCGAAACCACGCGGTCCATGTTGAGCGCCTCGCCCACTTGGTTCGCGGCGGCCGCACGGTCTCCCGTTGACAGAATCAGTCGGTCTATTCCCATTGCGCGTACTGATTCCAAAGCCATGCGCGCTTCGGCCCTGGGCTGATCGCGAAATACCAATCTCCCCAGCCAGTTGCCACCATATGCCACCCAAACCTGGGACGCTTCCGCTTCATCCGCCACATCCACCGTTACACCGGAATCCACCAGTAGCGCTCTGCGGCCGAGTATCGCCGTTTGCCCATCCACCATAGCGATGACGCCCAAGCCCGGCCTTTCCTGTAGGTCTTTCGGCGGGGTACTTGGAATTCCTCGCTCTAAAGCTTCGGCCACAACCGCTCGCGAAACAGGATGGAGCGACCCGAATCCACATGACGCCGCAACGCCCAGTACCTTATCCACCGACTCTCCAGCCGCGGCTTCGATATGCGTAATCACCGGAGCCCCCACTGTGACAGTGCCGGTCTTATCCAGAATCAGCGTATCCACCTTGGACGCACGCTCGAAGAAGTCGGCGCTCTTGATCAGGATGCGAAGACGTGTGGCGATTGTCATGGCCGCCACCACTGCCGCCGGACCTGCCACCACCAGCGCCGTCGGTGCGGCCACCACCAGCATGGCGATAGCTCGCGACAAATCTTGCGTGAAAAAGAGCGTGGTCGCCGCCAGCGTAATCACAAGCGGCAACCACACCCCGGCCCGCTGCTCAAAGAGGCGAAGAACGGGTACCGTGGTGCGCTCCACTTCGGCAAGCAATTGAACGACCCGGCCTAGAACCGTGTCTGCTCCAATGCCGCGCACTTTAACCCTCAGTAGACCGTCGAGTGCAACCGTACCCGCGAAAACCGGACTTCCCGGCGCAACGTCTTCATGCAGAGACTCACCTGTGATGGCGGATTGATCCACAGCGGCGCGCCCCTCAAGTACCGTGCCATCCACCGCGATCCGTTCGCCGGGCCGGACTAAGATTTCATCGCCGGGAGCAAGACTGTTCGGATCCACGCGTTCTTCTTTGCCGTCGCGCCATCGTACGGCTTGTCTTGCGCCCAGAGAACGAATGCCTTCGATTGCCGCGCGTGCTCCCAACGAACTCCTTTCTTCGAATAGCCGCCCAATCTCTAGGAAGAGAGGAATAAGGGTAGCGGTGATGAAATCCCCACTCGCAGCCGCGGCAAGCACGGCGATCGCAACCAATTGATCGGTTGCCCTTCGTGTATCGCCCGTAACCACTCCTCGAACGCCGGAGATAAGAGTCGGAATCCCGACGATCGCGGCAGCCAAACCCCGGCACAGTTCCCCGATTTGCCATTGTTCGGGTGAGAGCCGAATCAGCAGAGTTCCCAAGCCGAGTAACCCCAACCCAGCCAGACCGGCTCCCAGACGGGTGGTGATCCGCCGTCGTTCTTCGGGCGCAAGGCTTCCCGCAAGCGCTTCCGGCTCCGGTTCGTAAGAGCGAAGGGACAGGACGGCGCCGCTCATCGTTCATCCTCATCCGGTTGCGTCAAAACATTCGACCGGGAACCCTTCGCGCCCACCGTAATGCGGAAGCCGTGATAATGTCCGCCGACCGGTGGTGGAATCCACTGCAGCTTCCCCGCAGTCGACAGCGCCTTGTCCAGACTGTTGCGATACAAACGTTCTCGAATAGACGCGGGGTTGGCACGGTACTCCTTTTCAAGCGCTAGAAAGGCACCGGCGGCACCGGACGCGGTGGCTAAGTCGGACGAAGCATCTCCGCGTGCTGTCTGCAGTACCTCGTCCGCTTTTGCTGTGGATTCCGGAAGCAGGCTTTCCCGATACGTTTGTGCCCGCTTCTTATTCGTTTCGGCATCGATATACGCGCTTTGCACCGCGTCGAAATCCGTCGCTAATGCGGATGGCGGACTCAACTTCGTCAGTTCGAGCGATGCCAGCTCAAGCCCAGATGAGGAAGCGTCCAGTCCGGTCTGTACCCGCTTCGCAGCGACGGCAATTAAGTCCTTTCGCCCATCGGAGAGCACGCGGTCTACGCCCATTTCCCCCAGAGAGCGAACCATTGCAGCCATTACTTCCACCCGCAGTATGTCTTCCGCTTTCGCGCCGTAAAACGACCACGCCGCCGGATTGCGAATCCGGTAGCGGGCCACCATATTCACATGAACAATGTTGTGGTCGCCTGTAAGCGCGTAGCCTTGCAAAGGATTCAGCGTGTAAGCATCGTTGCTGGAATCCGCCATCAAACCGCTAATCGGAACTTCCCAAACCCGCTTTACTTGAACGCGCACAATTTGATCCACGGGCCTGGGAAAAGCGAACAACATGCCTGGCCCATGCTGCTGAAGTGCGGGCGTCGCTCCCACCAGCCGCCCCCATCGCAACACGATCGCCGCTTCATCCGGCTTCACGATCGTGATCCCGGATAGCAGATACAACAGCGCCATCGCGCCAATCCACCAATGCATTCGCTGCCAGGCGGCATCCACCAACTTGGCGACGGGAGCTGCGAACTTTCGGATCTCGGAAGGAGGCCCCGAATGCCTCATCGCTTTCCTTTACTTTCGAGCAACGAGAACGGTTCGGAATCCGTGCGGAGAATCAAGTTGGTATTTGCGTTCACCAACTTATCAATGGATTCAAGAGATCGAGTGAACCGGTAAAGCTCGGGGTCCGAACGATGCGCGTCCGCATACGTCTTCGCTATCTTGGCCGCCGATTCTCCACGGATGCGCGCCTGCTCTTCTGCGCCTTTCGCACGAATGCGGGCCGCTTCCAGATCGGTTTCCGAACGAATCTTGCTGGCTTCCAATTCGCCTTCCGCTTCGAATCGTGCGGCGAATTGCCGCCGCTCCGCGCGCATCTGATCGAACACAGCGGACACGTTCTCCTCCGGCAATGCAATCCGTTCCAGGCGAATCTGCTCGATGGTCACGCCGTAATTGTGGAGCGCCATGGGAGCTGTCGACGCGATCAGTTCCGATTCAATCTGATCCACTTGCAAATCGCTGGCTGTCGTCGATACCAGTGCTGAAAGGTCATGCCCGCCCAAGGTTCCGATCGCGGCATTCGTAAGTAAGCCGTCCAGCTTACCCTCCGCGCCGCCTTCGGTCCCAACGGCTTGCGTAAATGCCAACGGGTCCCCAATGCGCCAGATCACGAAACTGCGCGCAATGATGTTCTTCTTGTCGCGAGTCAGCATCTCCGTATGACCGGTTTCGTAAACCTTGCGACGCATATCCAGAAGCAGGGTTTGATCAATCGGCCAAGGCAGTTTCCAATGCAAGCCGGGCTGAGTCGCCGCTCGTAACGGTTGGCCGAAACGGGTAACCAGCACTGCCTGCCCTTCCCGGACCACCACCGCCATCGCGCTAAAAAGAATAGCGGCCAGCGCCAAAGAGCCGACGATTCCTCTCAACCACCGTTGGACTTTTAGGGAGCGATCCATATCTCACCTCCATCACGCTGAAATCGACTGTCGACCACTGTGAACATCTTGCTTGCGAGACCTTTCTCGAGCGTTTCCAAACGTCTGCGATATAAAAACTCCGCTGGCGACGCGCGATACTGCGACTGCAATGTTCGAAAACTCCAAGCCTCCCCCGCCGCGGTCGCCATCTCTTCCACACCTTCCGCCTGCGCGGTATTGCCGCCGATTACCACCACGGCCTGGGCGCCCGGAATCGCTTTATTGCGATAGGTCTGAGCATTTACTACCGTGGTGACCTTTCGTAGTTCCGAAGACACAACGGCTTGGTAATCTTTCGCTACAGCTACGGGAGGGTGCATTCCCCCGACCGTAAATCCTAAAACTTCCACTCCCAGATCGAGCGCATCCGCGTCTTTTTGCACCACGGCGCGCATGCGACTGGTCAGCGTCAAGACGTTCTCCGACAGGGCTTCGGAAAGGGTCCGATTCACGGTATTCCGCATCACCGCCCGGTACGCGATTGCACGCAGCGCGTCGGTAGGATTTTGGCAATGGTATCGCCAGGCGCGCGGATCGGCGATGCGGAATTGAACGGCGGCGTCGATTGTAATCAGGTCCCGTCCATTTCCTAACAAAAGCGTGTACTCGTTGGGCGCGTGTTCCACGGCCCAGAAGACATTCTCCGGACCGCCGTCTTCTTCCCCTTCATGCCCCACCTGCACCGCCTGTACGCGAAGCACGGGAATGCGCGCGATCTTGTCGATCGGCCAAGGCCAATGCACATGGAGTCCCGGAGCTAACGCCGCCCCACTAACGGACACGCCAAATCGTTCGACCAAGCCACGCTCGTCCACACCGATCACCGTGAGAGAGGTGGAAAGCCATCCCGCTAATACCAAGCTCAACAGAAGGGGCTCGAAGCTTGTGCGCACAATGGTCAGCGCCCACGTGGAACGCAGATCGATTCCGAGTTGCGCCTCGCCCGCATCGAGAATGCTGGCAAGAACATTGGGCCGACTTCCCAGCATCGCGATCAGGCTCGAATCGAGAGGGAAGGCGACTGTGCTTCTATACACGCGCACCTTGGCTAGGAAAAGTCCAACGCAGAGAACGCAATTGATTCCCACTACCAGGAAGAAAACCAATTGAACAAGCGTTGTTTGTCCAAACCAGGACAGCCCCATGGACGCCGCGGTCAGAACCAATACCCAGGCCACAATCCGTCCCCACTGCTGAAGCCCCGGCGCTTCCGGGAGGGACTCCGGATGAATGCTGTTCAGGTAGCGAATCCAGACAATCGCGATTCCCGCGCCCACCACGCAAAGGGCGCCAACAATGCCTGCCGACCAAGGCATTGGCCGCTTGACAATGACCGTCATTGTCGCCAGGACGGCGATGCAAAGGACGCCGACGACAAGAACCGCTGTTCGTACCCCAAGCAGCACTGGAAAGGCGCGTAGTCTCTGTTTGATTCCACCCACCAGAACAGTCAGCTGTCTCCTAAATCTCTGTGCCTTTGTATCGAGCAGGATTTCCTTCTCGTCGGCAATGGACGACGGCAGTGGAACCCGCCCAGTAATTGGCCTTGCACGCAAATGCTGAGCGACGGCCACGCCAACTAGGACGCCCGCTTGCAGCACAAGAGTCGTTCCGGCGGCCAGGAGGACTTGGTGAGGCAAGGATAGACCGGCTTTAAAAGCGAACACCGCACCGAGCACCGCACCCAACGAAAGAGTAAGGATTACTCCGCGATATGGATCTCTGGTGGAGAGAGGTAAATCGCTCATCTTGAATTAACTAAATCTCCATCGAAGATGGACGTCGGCATGTGCGCAAAGCTAACGCACATAGACCAGCCCTGCAAGTACCTGCCGCGAGCGGGCTCGATTTCGGTTTTAGCGGCAAAATAATCATCACGGGCGGATGATCCTAGAAAACATTTTCCGGCGACATTTTCATTTTAGTGATTCGGTGAACACCG
>CAXSIG010000177.1:0-684 GCA_964237255.1 uncultured Bryobacteraceae bacterium | reverse complement strand
GACAATCTCACGTTTGCGGCTCCGTTCACACCGTCGGTTAGCCCGCTGAGAACGCTGTTCAGGTCAGCCGTGATGTTCTAAGTGTCTTGAGCGAAATAGCGAGATACAAAAAGGTAGCTGAGATGGTCGCGAATCTATAGTGACTTTGGACGATTTTACGTCGCGCCTGATCAGCGAAGAGCTCACCTCGGAATTTCCGTCACTTAGGACCTATAGCTAACCTTCAGCTGTCCGCGCCGTCCGTCGTATCGTATCGAACGATGTGGCGCGATTCTTGGCAGTCCCGGATTTGGGATCGCAATTTCGCCACATAGTCACCAGCGCTGCGGATTCCAGCTATGGCGGAGGGACGGCCGGACTTGCCTACCGTAACTTCCTGACAGCTTTAACTGGGATCGCGCGGGGCTGCGGCGGCCAGAAACAGGAGACCGGCCAAAACTTAGTGGAAAAAGTAGAAGCCTTAAACGAGGTAAGATCGGTGCGAACTGGATGACACAGAGTTGGTCCATCTTATTTTTGCTCGCAATGTCTGCGGCAGCCGAGACTTCGCTCGTTCGTGTTCTGAATACAAGCCGCCCCGGAAGTGCGGAATTTCAGGTCGGTGATCGATTCGAGATTTTCGTTACGGGACCGCCTAAGCAGCCGATCAGTGTGCGCACTGTCCTGCAGGGGCGCCTGGATTGG
>CAXSIG010000176.1:5002-8995 GCA_964237255.1 uncultured Bryobacteraceae bacterium | reverse complement strand
GTGCGGGCGCTTGTCCGCCCGTCGAGTCTTCTTCGGGAGTTAGAGGGATGCGAACGGGTCACGGGCGACTTGCGGGACACAGCGTCGCTTGAGACAGCGGTTGCGGGGTGCGGGGCCGTGTATCACGTGGCGGCCGATTATCGGCTATGGGCCAAAGATCCCGATGAGTTGTATCGCAGTAATGTGGATGGTACCCGGAACCTGATTACCGCGGCCAAGCAGGCGAGGGTGGAGCGGATGGTTTACACCAGCACCGTGGGATGTATCGAGCCGCCCGATGAAACAAAGCCGGTCACCATGGAGCAGATGATGGGAGCTTACAAGCGCTCGAAGTTCCTGGCCGAGCAGGTGGCTTTGGAAGAGCGCGATCTACCGATTGCGGTCGTCAATCCAACCGCGCCTATTGGCGACTTCGATGTGAAGCCGACGCCTACGGGAGCAATCGTCGTCGACTTCCTGAAAGGGAAAATGCCGGCGTTTATCGACACCGGTTTGAATCTGGTGGATGTTCGCGATGTCGCAATGGGTCACGTACAAGCGGAAACGCGAGCCCGGCAAGGCGAACGGTACATCCTGGGTTGCGAGAATTTGACGTTAGAGCAGATTCTCGGCCGTCTTGCAGGGATCACCGGTAGATCCGCGCCGACGGTCAAGCTGCCGTATTTCGTCGCGTATGCAGCAGGCGTAGTGACTACTGGCTGGGCGCGTATTTCCGGACAGCCTCCGCGCGCCCCACTCGACGCCGTGAAAATGGCGAAGAAGAAGATGTGGGTGTCGCACGCAAAGGCATCGAAAGAACTTGGCTACCAGCCGGGTCCGGTGGACGCCGCGCTCAAGCGGGCCATCGATTGGTTTCAGGCCAATGGCTACTGCTGAACTTCTTTTCGTCGCTTCGGATAGGCGTGAGTTCACCGGAGCCATGCGCTTCTGGGAAGGCGTCGAGCCGATCGATTTGCCGGTACACTGGGCGCGGAAGGGAATTCGTAAAGGGAAACCGGTGGTTGCCGTTGCAAATGGTGCTGGCTGGGAACGCGCGCGGTTGGCCTCCTCCGTCGTATCGCATGAGCGCCTTTGCAATATTGGTTTTTGCGGAGCGCTGGATCCCGCTTTGAAAGTTGGCGATGTTGTCGTTTCCTCGGGGCATCGGTCGGTTTCTTGCCCGCGTCCATACGCCAGCGGATCGATTGTGTCCTCGGCTCACGTTGTGGGGACCATTCAGGAAAAACAGCGGCTCTATCAGGCCGGACATATTGCGGTGGAAATGGAATCCGCAGGGATCAAAGAACCTTTTTATTGCATCAAATCGGTTAGCGATTTAGCGGAAGAAGAATTTGTGAACGATTTCCAGTCGGCGATTCTACCGAACGGCAAAGTCAGCACGCCGCGCATTCTGGCGGGTGCTTTGCGCGATCCGTTTCGCCGAATTCCGGAACTGATTCGATTTGCCCGCCGTTCTGCCGTTGCATCCGAATCGTTAGGAGAGTTTCTCGATGCCTGTAGTTTCTGAGGTGCCGCAAACCATGCGCGCTGCGGTTTACCGCGGCGATAGCGTGGTCCAGGTGGACGAAGTGGAAACTCCGGTGATTGGGCCGGGCGAACTGTTAATTCGCGTGGAAGCTTGTGGGGTCTGCCACACCGATCTGAAAAAGGTGGAGTATAACCTGTTGCCTCCGCCCCGGATCTATGGCCATGAGACCGCGGGAGTGGTTGCCAAGGTCGGCGAAGGTGTCTCCGCATATTGTCCCGGCGACCGCGTCATCGTATTTCACCACATCCCTTGCCGCACCTGTTTCTACTGTTCACGCAAGTTATACGCGCAGTGTCCCGTGTATAAAAAGGTGGGTGTCACGGCGGGCTTTGAGCCGGCTGGTGGAGGGTTCTCGCAGTATGTCCGCGTGATGGACTGGATTGTTCGCGATGGAGTGGAACGCATCCCGGAGGGCGTGTCTTTTGATCAGGCGTCTTTCGTCGAGCCGTTGAATACATGCTTGAAAGCGGTGGAAACTTCGGGAGCGGCGAAGGGCGATGTCGCGCTCGTCATCGGGCAGGGTCCCATCGGATTGCTGTTTACAATGCTTCTGGCGGATCGCGGAGTGCGCGTTCTGACGACGGACACAATCGAATCCCGGTTGCGCCTGTCGCAAGAATGCGGCGCTGAGCAGTCCTTCGATCCACGTAATACGGATGTTGCGGCGGAGTTGAAGCGGCGCACGGGAGGGCGTGGCGCGGATTTCGTGTTCGTCGCGACCGCGGCCAGGGGACTGGTGGAGCAAGCCGTCGCAGTATCGCGTCCGGGAGCGAAGATCTGCTTGTTCGCTCAGACTTCTAATAACGAGCGCATTGAGCTTTCCGGTGCTTCGGTCTGCGTCGGTGAGCGTGTTTTGTTCGGTTCCTATAGCGCATCGGTCGACTTGCAGAAAAAATCTGCGGCGCTGGTCTTTGGCAACCGGCTCCCGATTCGGAAATTGATTTCGCATCGCATGCCGTTAGACAGAATCGAAGAAGCATTCCACCTAGCCACGCATCCTACGGGGGAGTCCCTGAAGGTAATCGTCGAATGCAACAAATGATGACCGCCGCAGTGCTCCACGGGAAGGAGCACGTGGTGGTTGAGCGCGTACCGGTGCCGGAGATCGGGCCGGGCGACATGCTGGTACGGGTGCGTACCGCACTGACATGCGGCACCGATGTGAAAGTATTCCGTCGCGGTTACCACGCGAAGATGCTTGTGCCGCCCGCCCTCTTCGGGCATGAAGTAGCCGGCGACGTGGTTGCGGGACCGATGTTGGGAAAACGGGTAGTCGCGGCGAATTCAGCCCCGTGCGGAGCGTGTTCGTTCTGCCGCCGCGGGAAGCCGAACCTGTGCGAAGATTTGCTGTTTAATAATGGCGCTTATGCGGAGTATATTCGCATCCCCGCTCGAATCGCCGAGAAAAACACGCTGGAGATTCCCACCGCGGTGAGTTACCGCGATGCCGCGCTGACAGAGCCGTTAGCCTGCGTCCTGAAAGGGCTGGACGATACGGGAGCGACCGAGGGCGACACGGTCACCGTAATCGGCTTGGGGCCGATTGGCATGATGTTTGTGATCCTGGCCAAACTGCGCGGGGCGCGAGTTATCGCGGTGGGACGCAGGGAAGAGCAGATTGTTGAAGCAAAGCGCTTGGGCGCCAACGCCGGTGTCATATCCGACGCCGTTCAAGGCGTGCTGCAACTTACGGAAGGGCAGGGCAGCGATATCGTAATTGAAGCCGTGGGCAAGCCGGAGACGTGGGATGCATCGGTTCGTATGCTGCGTCGCGGGGGTGTTGTAAACTTCTTCGGAGGGCCGCCGGCCGGTACCATGGTTTCGCTCGATACGAACTTGCTTCACTATTCCGAACTGACTTGCAAGGCCAGCTTTCATCACACGCCGGACCACATTCGGCGCGCATTCCAGATTATCTGCCAAGGGCACGTCAGGGCTCTGGATTTCGTGAACCGTGAGGAACGGCTGGAGCAAGTTCCCCAAGTACTCGCGGCGTTAGCGCGACAGAATGGTAGCCTAAAAACCGCCATTGTGCCATGACGGATCGATTTCTCGGTCCGAAAGAATTCGTCGACGCGCCCAAGCGTAGCTGGAGTTTGGACAATTCCCTTCGGTATACGCGCTGGCTCGCAACCGCGCATTACGAGAACTTTCATGTAGTCAGCTTTTTGCTCCCGAAGCATCTCCATCAGGATTTCTACAACGTCTACGCGTATTGCCGCTGGGCGGACGATCTTGGCGATGAGATTGGCGACCTCCAGCGCAGCACGGAACTACTGCATTGGTGGCGCACAGAGTTACAGCGCATGTATCAGGGCGAAGCGGACCATCCGGTTTTTATCGCGCTAAAAGAAACAGTGGCGCGATACGGGATTCCGGAACAACCCTTCGCGGACCTAGTGAAAGCTTTTCTTCACGACCAAGTAGTAACCCGCTACGCGAACTGGGACGAGGTCTTCGCCTAC
>CAXSIG010000176.1:0-4992 GCA_964237255.1 uncultured Bryobacteraceae bacterium | reverse complement strand
CCGCAAATCCGGTAGGGCGATTGATTCTCTACTTGTGCGGCTACTCAGACGAGGCACGGCAGAAATTGTCGGATGCCACATGCACCGGTCTGCAGCTTGCCAACTTTTGGCAGGACGTCGCCGTGGATCTGGAGAAAGACCGGATCTATCTCCCGCTCGATTTGCTGGCGCGGCACGGAGTAACCGAACGGGACTTGTTCGACCGTCGAGCTACGCCGGGATTTCGCGCCGCCATGCGGGAGGCGATCGCAAAAGCTCGGGAGTGCTTTGCCCAGGGCAGAACGCTGCCTTCCAGGGTGGACAAGCGCCTGGCTCTAGACCTAGAATTGTTCACCCAGGGCGGGCTCTACATCCTGACAAAAATCGAAAAGCAGGATTGCGATGTACTGTCACGCCGGCCGAAGATTTCGAAATCCGAACGCGTTGCTTTGCTCATCGGAACCGTCGTGCGAGTCGTCTTTAGTGGGAGCCGGGCTGCTTGACGGTTGCGGAATCCTACGCGTACTGCCGTGGTGTGGCGCGTTCCAGGGCAAAAAATTTCTACTATTCGTTTATCCTCCTTTCGAGCGACCAGAAGAATGCCATGTGCGCCGTCTACGCGTTCATGCGCTATTGTGACGATCTGAGCGACGAGCCGGGAGCGTCAAAGGCGGCTATCGAACAATGGCGAGCCGAACTGTCTCACGCGCTCAACGGGCAACTCGGCGAGCATCCCGTCTGGCCCGCGTTCCACGATACGGTACAACGTTTTCGCATCCCGCACCAGTACTTCTTCGACATGATCGACGGGGTCGCGAGCGATCTCACTCCCACCCCGATCGATACCTTCGACGATCTCTACCGATACTGTTACAAGGTAGCGTCGGTGGTCGGCATGACCACCATTCACATTTTCGGTTTCGATTCACCACGCGCCTTGGAATTGGCGGAAACGGGCGGGGTGGCGTTTCAACTCACCAACATCCTGCGCGATGTTCGAGAAGACGCCGGACTGGGACGCCAGTATCTGCCGACCGAAGATCTGGTTCGTTTCCATGTGACGCCGGATGATCTGTCAAAGGGACAGCACACCGAAAACTTTCATCGTTTGATGGAGTTCGAAGAACGCCGCGCGAGAAAATTTTATGACGATTCGGCGCCGCTCATCGGACTCGTTCATAGGCGAAGCCGCGCTTCCCTATGGGCGCTGATCTCGATTTACTCGCGACTCCTCGAACGTATCCGCAAATCCGGCTACGACGTCCTGACGCATCGCATCTCCCTGCCAAGCTGGGAGAAGGGCTGGATCGTAATGCAAGCTCTGGTGCGCTGAAAAATTATCGGCGTTTATCTGCGTTCATCAGCGGCTCAGAATAGGATTCGCAGACTAAGCATGCCGCCGCAGCGTCATAATTGTAAGACGCCGATTGACGCATAGATGGCTGCAACTACCTATTTTTTTCGGGCCGTCGGGTCCGATGGCAAAGTCCGCTCCGGCTCAATCGCAGCCGATACCGAGCGTGTAGTTGCCCGCGAACTGCAAAAGCAGGGTCTCACGCCTGTTTACGTCGGCATCACGGAGAAAAAGTCCTCCGACGTCAAGCTCCCCTCTTTTGGTAACCGGCACAAGCGCGATGTTCTCTTCTTCACGCAGGAACTTTCTACGCTCCTCACCTCTGGGATTCCGCTGGATCGCGCGCTCGCCATCACCGCCGAAATTACGGAGCGTCCCCGTTTTCGCTTCATCGTTCTCGACATCTTGCGCGTCCTGAAGGGCGGCAAATCGCTTGCCGACTCGCTGTCCACGCATCCCGAATACTTCTCAGACCTTTTCATCAACATGGTCCGCGCCGGTGAAGCGGGAGGCTCCCTCGCCGTCGTCTTTGAGCGACTCACCGAATTCGAACGTTCCCGTGATGAATTGCGCGGCTACATCATCTCGTCGATGGTTTATCCCGCGCTGCTCACCGCAGTCGGTCTCTCGTCGATAATCGTGCTGCTGACGTTCGTCGTGCCCCGTTTCGCTTCGGTTTTCGAAGATTCGCACATGAAGATTCCCGTGCCCACGTACCTGATGCTGGAAACCAGCAAATTTATCAAGACTTGGTGGTGGGTGTTCGCGGGCGGAATTACCGCGATGGTCGTCGGCTCCCGTATGTACATCGCGACTACCGCGGGCCGTCTCCACTGGGACCGTTCGCGTCTCCGGATTCCTGTACTCGGTGACGCGCTTCGCAAAGCCGAAACCGCGCGATTCGCGCGAGCGATGTCCACTTTGGTAGCGAACACTGTGCCCCTGGTGCAATCGATCGGGATCTCAGCCGGAATTCTCAACAATAAGGTGATGTCCGGTGCGCTAACCGCTGTTTCGCAGGGCGTGAAGCGAGGGGAGGGAATTGCCGCCCCGCTTCGCAAGTCCGCCGTCTTTCCGCCCCTTGCCGCGCATCTTTTAACCGTGGGCGAGGAAACAGGCCGGCTGGACACCATGTTCGCCCGCATGGCCGATATCTATGAAGCGGAGACGCGGTCGGCCATCAAGCGCTTCACCTCGCTTTTCGAACCCGCCATCATCCTGGTGATGGGTGTGATTGTCGGCGCGCTCATCTTGAGTATGCTGCTCGCCATCACCAGCATCAATGAAGTTGCAGTCTAGGAGAATCATGCAGAACCGCAGAAAACTCGCCCGAAACGCGGGCGTAACGCTGATCGAGATGTTGGTGGTAGTCACCATCATCGCCCTCTTTGCGGCGCTTGTTGTGCCGTCCATGCTGAAGCATAGCGATAAAGCCCGCGTGGTCGCGGCACGGTCGCAGATTCAGAACTTCTCCACCGCGGTCGGGTCTTACAAGCTGGACACCAGCCAATTTCCCAACTCGGAACAAGGCCTCAATGCGCTTCGTAACCACCCAGCCGATGTCCAAAATTGGAACGGTCCCTACCTTCCGCAGGACGTTCCGAACGACCCGTGGGGTCACCCATATCTCTATAAATATCCGGGCGAACATGGCGATGAACCCGACATCGTGTCCCTGGGGGCCGATGGCCAGCCGGGGGGCGATGGAATCAACGCCGACATTGTGAGTTGGACCACGAAGTGAATCGTGTGGGAGGCAGAGGCGGCGTTACGCTGCTTGAGATGATGATCGTTCTGGCCATCATTGGTCTGATCGCCGGCATTTCATTCCCGTCTGCCGCTTCGGGGCTCGATAGCCTTCGTCTTCGTTCCGCGGCGGATGGAGTGGCTTCGTTTTTTACCGCCGCCATGACCCGTGCCGACCGTCGCCAAGAAGCAATGGAAGTGGTGATCAATCCCGCTGAAAACGTGATCACGCTGTTCTCGTCCGAACCCGGTTACACTCGCCGGTACGAGTTCGAAAATGGGATTCACCTGGGTGGAGATCAGCCGGCTTCGTTTCTCCTGTTACCCGGCGGAACTCCGCCCGCCATTTCCGTAGACATCTACAACAAATCCGGCGCGCACAAAACCGTTCGGATCGACCCTGTCACTGGGGCGCCCCAAACGTGAACCGCAAAGGCTTCACCCTGCTCGAGGTATTAGTCGCAACCACCATCATGGCGATTGCGGTGGTGACCTTGTTGGGCGGTATCAGCACGTCCATGCGCAACGCGGCCCGCCTTACCGGTTACGACCGGGCCGTGATGCGCGCACGCTCGAAAATGGACGAACTGACTGTCGACCGCCGGCTGCCTCTCAACGCCGTTGTAGAGGATCAATTCGATGCTGAGAGCGGATGGAGCGCGCACATTCTCCCCTTCGAAAATATTCAGGGAAATCCCGGCGGGCAACCGATGCTCCAGCGAATTGAGTTAACCATCTGGTGGACCGAAGGCGGCCGGCGTCACACATTTCCTATCGAAGGGTACCGCAGAGGTTTAGCGCCTGTTCTTCAACCATGACGCGAAGAATGACGCGCCGTAATCCCAAATCCGGCCTGACACTAATAGAAGTACTGATCGCCGTTTCCCTCCTTAGCTTAATTACTGTTGGAATGATGTGGGCCATTCGTATCGCATTCAATTCCATGGGCAAGGCGGACGAACGGTTGCTGACCAACCGCCGCGTTACGGGCGCTCAGCGTGTTTTAGAGCAGGAAATTTACGATCTGATTCCCGCTTCGGCCGAGATTCTGAGAGGCGGACAGGTCACCAATGGTCAAGTGGTACCGTTCTTCCAGGGTGAAGGCCAAAGTATGCGCTTCGTGTCATCCTATTCTCTGAAAGAGGGTTCTCGCGGCCACGCACAAATCCTTGCCTTTCAGGTAGTTCCGGGAGAAAACGGAGGAGTTCGATTAATTGTGAATGAAACCCCGTACACCGGTTCCCGATCGACGGGAGCATTTGTTACAGGGCGCAGTCTGAGCGGCGCGACGGGAAGGCCCATGCTTCAATTTGTCCCTATCGAACCCGGTGGCAATTCGTTCGTGATCGCCGATAAGCTTGCTGCGTGCAGCTTTTCGTATCAGGAACTCCGTCCGCGGCCGGAGTTTGAACGATGGACCAACGCATGGGCGCTCGAAGAATGGCCTGGCGCGATTCGTATTCGGATGGAGCCGTTGCCTGAAGTGGGGAACCGCCTTCATATGATCGATATCGTGGCGCCTGTGCGGGTCAACCGGAGTCAACTTGAGCCTTATGAAGACAATTCGTAAGAGTTCTCAGAGCGGCGGAGCGCTTTTAGCGGTGCTCTGGTTATCTGCCGCATTGGCCGCAGTGGCGTTCAGTTTAGCCGGGAAGGTGAAAGGCGAAACGGAGCGCACCTCCACCGCGGTGGACGATGTACGTAGCTACTATCTCGCCACCGGAGCCATCGAGCGCGCCATTTTGCGCATTCAGTGGGGTGTCCCGTGGGCGCTTCCGGGACAGGCCGCTTTCGACTTCGAATTTCCGGCAGGCGTTGTTCACGTCGACGTGATTGCCGAAGCGGCGAAGCTGAACATTAACCAAGCTCCACCGGACCAGCTTTACCGGCTAATTGCGGCCGTGACTCACGAC
>CAXSIG010000175.1:0-9047 GCA_964237255.1 uncultured Bryobacteraceae bacterium | reverse complement strand
CCTCATCGATCACCAAAAGATTCACCGCCGAGAAGCCGCGCACCGTAGCATCCGTCCCCGGCAGCGCGACAATGCGGCTCCCATTCGGAAATAGCAGCGAGTGTTGGTTGTCCCCATCGCCCTTCGGTACGATCCCCAACCTCTGTACGAACCCCTCGGCCTTCCGCAACAACTCCGCGCTCTGCCGTTCGCTGGGACTGCAAAACAGAATCAACGACCCCGGCCGCGTCATCGCCCGAAACACCGCCATAGCCGCCGCGATGGTCGACTTCCCCGATGGCCGCGCGCAATTCCAAATCGCCCGCTTCGCTTTGGACAGCAGTCCCTCCGCCTGTTTCGCATCGGGAATGAACCCCAAACGCGCGGAGAAAAATTCCACCGGATCCACGCACGCGACGGAGATCTCCTGCTCCGTTCGCTCGATAAAGCGCGGGATGTCATGATGTGTGGTTCTCATCGACCGATTCACGACCAAACAACTAGCACGACTGGAGTCATAAAGCCGCATTGGTGAAATCACTGGCCGGGACTAAGATATTGAAGGCACAAGAGTTAAAGAAATCGATCGCGTGCGTGATCGCCTGTCAGGAATTTAAACTGCGAAGTGGAAAGGTTGTAAGCCGCCACAAAGCGCCTTAAAGGGAAACAAGCGCGTCGACTAGTAGTGATTTGGGGTGGTGTCCTCGAACTGGATGATGTCGACAACCCTGCAATTTACGATGGCGGTTACGCGCAATCGAGCAACAGTATTAGGCAGCTCCCCAAGTTTGGTTGTTCTTTTTTTGGAAACCCGCTCTTCCATTGCAGAGACCGCACGCTTTTGTGCTGGCAAGGCTCTTGAGTGGTTCTTCAGCAGTTGGCATCGTAAGTACCGCCGGGTACGCAAGACTTTTTAATACTTGGAGCAAGGACACCTTCGACATTGCGTACATCGCGCCTCGTGCTCCGGGAAAGCCGCAGCTCCAACTACCCAACTTCTGAGCGAAACCTAGTGCCCGAAGAAGTCGTTGCTTACTTAGACTTTGTAAACCGGTTAGCCCAGCTTTGCATGTAAGCTCGATCAGTCCGGCAGTGGCCCAATCCCCCGCACCACAGTTGTCGATGATCTCATCACGTTTGGTCGCTTGAAGATGTTGCCACGTCGACAGGCCATTCGGGCCCATCATACGGAAACGTAGACCGCCTCGACCAAGCGTCTGCACCTCAAGTTTTCGGGACTTTGGCCACGCAGACTCCTGCAGCTCTGGAAGTCGCTCATGAGAGTATTTGACGATATTTGCGACGGACAAAAGCTTATAAAAAAGGTAGTTGACCTGGCTAGTCGAGGGTTCGAACACGACGATTTTGCCACCTGCGTTGAATCTCGTCGCGAGCTCAACTGCCCCTGGAGACGCTCGATCAACGAAGAGAACGTCGTTGGCGAGGAGTTCGCTGCAGACCTCACGAATAGCGGAGAGGGTAACCGGCTGATACGAAGGAAGGCGCTCCCCACATGCCGGGCAGATAAATGAGAAGGAATGAAAAGGGATCCCGGCCGAATCCAGCCTTAGGCGCTCAACGATCGCGGGCGCGGGCGCGGCAGGAGACAAGTACAGGAATTTCGTACTAACACCGCACGCGGTTAGGTCCTGAGCGATCAATTCCGAACAGACATCATGCTGCAACCTTGCTACCGGCTGCGCATCCCAGCCAAGGGTCGCCAAAATGGCCAATACATTCCCACAAGTCCCGCCAGAAGAAACAGTTGGATCTTTGACTTTGTCTACCACGAGCAGGTCGAGTGCGATCAGCCCAACGCCAGCAATTTTACCTGCTGCTGGATCTGAGTGTTTCGTCATAAGCCTCTCCTTTTAACCATAAATGAACTAGCATCTCATCAGAAAAAGTCGGCGAGACTGCCGGCGTGAATCTGTAATTAAGCGCCTCAACGTAAACGACGGGAAAGTCTCGTTCGATGGCCGCCATCAATGCACCAAGTGAGAGTAGCCTACTCCCAATCGGCGACAAAATCAGCAATGAGCCCCCCGTCTGCTTGAACACCTCGCCCCTTTCATCGTCGATGCGGAGGATTGCTCTGTACAGATCCAGAGGGTTGGACTCCGATGCGAAAACAACATTTCGCGGATCTACCTCCCACGTACTTTCCAACTCAGCGCGAAACTCTGTCAGAAGCTTTTCCGGCTTACGAAGGTCTTGCGACGGAAAGGGCAGTATTGGGCAGATGTCATGCGGTTTGGGCTCCAAGCTCGAAAATATCTTCGCTAGAGAGCTCTGATGCCCCGTGACAAGTTGAGGCAGCCAGAGCACAGGCGCTTTTTGACTGCTCTCCAATCCAAGTTTTCCTTTAAATCCGTGAATTGGCGTGGCACGTTCGGCTGGCTCCGCCATGATCCCGTCATCTAGACTCGCCTGATCGATGACCAGCAAGTGAAGATTGATTGGAGCCCCTGGATCTTCTCAAATAGAGCGAACTAACGGGAATACAATACCCCGGGATAGCGCGCTGCAATCGACGACAACATCCGTGATCCCCGCCCAGTTTATCCCCTTAGCTAACGAAGCTACTTGCCTTCCACCCGTTAAGGCGAAATCACTTTTGGAAAATATGTAAATATCCTGGATTTCAACGGAGGAAAAAGCCCTTTAATCGCAGCAATATTCTGTTCCGCACTTTCAAGAAGGGTGGAGGGCGCAACAGGTCGACGCTCTCTTATAAGGAGGCCGCGCAACTGACACTTCGCCACTTGTTTGAGAAGTCTGGCAACGACTGTAGACCGAGGATCGAACCCAGCCCCACCAATCAACAAAACAGATCTCATCGGGTCAGAGAACCACTCGGTGAGAAACCTCGGAGACTCACCGTCCCGGTGCATTATGCACCTCTCCCAACGCTTCGGAGGGTAACTCATGCGATCGCAGTCACTAATTCTGTTAGGCTGCTTTTGATGAAGCCGCCCCGCTTGAGAGTTAGTCCAAAGTGCAGGCAAGGAATACCACCAAGCTCGATAAGAGCCCATTTTTTTCCTTGGCAGTCGTAGTTCGGAACTAATGTGAAAGCGTTGTAGGCCATACCGTACTTCAGCGTGTTCGAGAGATCCTGATGGGCGGTCGTCACCTTGTTAAATTCGTCTTGCAGAATTCCGAACGCGTTCGCTCCACTACCAAGCCAAGCCGTTGGGCGGAGAGACTCGCGCAATGATTTATCAGCGATGGCCGCCACGAGTTGCCGAACCCTTTCAAAATAAGGAAAGTTCCACGAGTTCATATATTCGGTAGCCCTTTCACGCAATAAGCTCGTCTGCTGCTCACAACTGAGCGTTGCGCTCTGGTTGCGGATTAAGCGCGTGGCAATTGCATCCACCAAAATCGCGGAGAGGCGAAGAAACTGTTCTGCATTCTGCGAACTCGCATCACAAAGGTCGTTAAATCCGTAAAAAAATGAGCGTTGGTAAGAATGAAGAAGATAAATGCCTGCTGCTTCTTCCAGTCCTGAATCAATTTTCAGCGGTTTCGCCGGCTCGGGATCATCAGCTTCAAATAGCTCCTTTTGATCGACACGCTTCGCGTAACGATTGAGGAGGATAAGCAGAAGGGCAAGCTGATCATCATCACCGAGATCCTCGCCGTGATCCCTGACCAGACGGAAAATGGTTTCATACCTGTCATTCGAAATGTGAAGACGCTTTGCTTCGGCCTGCGTCTTGGCGCGCAAGGCTTCCAATTTCGAAGGTACCAAGCGCACAGGACGATCAGACAGGAGACTGGCGAAATCGTCGAGCTTACGGGTGGCGAACATGGGCATTTGTCGCATGTAACGATTGGCCATATCGCGCGCCATCTTACGGAAAGAAGAACGTTGGTCCTTTCGCTCGCTTTGCAAGCTGATTTGAATGATTTCTCTTGAGACAGTGACGCCTGGAAGTTCGCTCGTGTTTTCGACCTGATGTGCGAGAGCGAACGCCTCCTCGGGTCGTAACGCGTCTAGGCGGGTGAGCAACCATCGCCCTACCGTGAGTTCTCTCCGAATCAGCCAACGCTGCAGGAAAGCAAGCTGGTGCGGGTGCAGTGTATTCGCGTCATCACAAATTAGCAAAGGCTGCAAGAACCAGGTGCCTTCAGCCTGAAAAGTAATTTGGACGCTTGAAAGAATTTCAAATGGGCGATAGTAATCTGCGTCAAGTTGAACTAAGTCTGCAACTGGAGGAGGAACAAGAGCCCCGATTACACGCAACACGCCTTCTTCGATGCGCGCTGCATTTTGCGCAAGCGCAGCAAACGAGTTAGCTCCAGAGGCGGACTGGGCACCGGGTGAGCCAAAGTCAGTGATCAAATAAACGTCTTGGTAGAGAACGCCCAATTTATCAATCTGACGTTTCCACGCAAGGATCGTTCGGGATTGCAGCAGAGTAACCAGCAAAGCGTTCTTTGTGTCGTCTGGGTACGGAAGTTCCCAGATATCCCGATAATCCGATTCCAGAGGTATGCGGGCAGCAAGTAACATCGGGTGTGCATTGGAGATAGCGCCGCATTCGCCCAAAACCGCCATAAGGGGTTTGTGGGCCTCTTGATGACGTAAGACAGTGCTCACGACACTTGTTTCGAACACCCGAGCTATGGTGGTCTTCCCACTCCCAGGCGTACCGCTAATGATGACAAGTCTGTCGTAGAGACTTCTTTCCGCGCCACACTTTGATAAGTAGACACGAATAGGCTCAGGCGTGACGACGGCCAAAAAGGCCTCGTCATCTCGCAGATACTCGGTCGCGCGCCTCTCGAAAGGATTAAACATCCTTACGAATGTCTCTGCCGACGTCTAAAGAGTGGCCTCATGGCCGGTTTCGAAGAAACGTCCTTATTTGCCTCACACTCCGCCCATAAAAGCGCGACGGAATTATTGGGCGTGTTATGTTCAAGGACAAGCGGCAAACCACAGCCGCCATAACCGTTGGCAATATTCTCCACCCCTCCAACGCTTGTATGCTCAGTCTGGATAGCCGGATTGTAGTGCTTATTCATAATGCTAAATAAACTGGCATGCGTCTTAGGCGAGATACTCAAAGAGCTGGGGAGTATTGTTCCAAAGGAGTAATCGATTCTCGGCAGCCATTGAGAACCTCCCTCCTCACGCCTTTTCTTTTCCGACGCTTCGATGTGATTCTTGGCAGCTTCGGTGGCAATGTAATCGTGAATATGCAGCCGCCAATCTGCCGAAAAATGCGTGTTCCGCTTATCTTTGATATTATTCCAGAGTTTTTCCAAGCGGCCCTTCCAAACGCCTTTCTTCGCGTCATATCGTATTAGCGTGCTTCCTGTGCCGGCGAAGTCGTCGATAAGAAAAACCAATCGAAATTTGGCGTTAGAGTCCTTCAACTCGTCACGGAGATCCTTAAGCACTTGTTCCCACTTTTCATCGCTGATTTCGAGCGCGAGGAGCACCTGTTCATTCGAAATAATGCCTGTGTTGGCACGTCGGAACGAATCGATTCGTGCTCCGTCGCTCAGGCCTATAAAAAGCGAAGCGCGGACAAGGCGGTCATACGCTCGAGCTGAAGAGGCATTTGCCCATACCAAGTACGGCTTGATACAAAGATCATCCGCAGTGGCAGTTCGCAAAACCGGCTGGAGACGTTCCGGAAAACAAAGCTCCACGAGATGATTAATTTCCGCAGGCGTTAAGTAAACAATATTCGTTCGCACGAAATGCCACTTCCCTGTCGTTCTGGTCAAACTGCTGAAGCCATTCCGCAAGCTTCTCGATGAACCGCGCACCCGCAACAAAATCGCGATAGCTGTCATATTTGTAGCGGGCCAAAATGCTGAGGCGCGCATATTCCTCGCGGGCACGGTCATTGTCCCAGCGCATTATGTACCCCAGTACTCTTAATCCGAGTTCTTGATTCATTCGGCTCTGCTTAGCAATCTATTGCGATCGATTTGGAAGCCTGAAGAATTGCGTTTTAAGGTACTAAGGTAGTGCAATGTAGCTTGCGAGTTTCTCCAACCTGCCGGAGAAATGTGCCAGCAACGATCAAGCATGTCGGAGGTCTCATCGGCGCTCAAAGACCCAGGCATCTGAAGTAACTCGTAGTCATTTCCAGGCCAGCAGCCACTGTCGCCAATGCACAGGTAACTTTTCCCATCCCCTGCTTTCTTCAGAGGGTTTAGCTTGGAAACGCCTGATAGAAGGATGTCCACAGAATGGGAAGAGGTCACAGCTCGGACGCCCTCCGTCGTGTATTCCGCGAGCATATCAGAAACCAATCGATGGACCCGCATAGTGGGCCACTGGGCGGTGGCTCCAATCGTAAGCTGGCATCGTCGTATCTCGCTTGAAAGACCGCGAAGGATCGGATGTCGTTTGATCCTCGTACCAAGCTCTTGAAGGACAGGGGAATCTACTAACGTGCCTTCTAGAGGGCCAGCGAAGCTCAATGAGTGCGTTTCAGAGCCGTTGTAATAGGCAATATTGATCGCAGGCCACAGACGTTTAGCCACCGAGTTTCGCAGGGCCTCTCCCATAGATCGGCCTCGGCCGGTAATGATGGTTATCGGCACGGAGTTTCCGATTATAAGCTCAACCGCCGTCTTGACCGGCCCACTCACGCCTCGGAAGCGATCCCGCTGATCACATAGAGTTCCGTCGTAGTCGAGGACCAGATCGCTAAACTCCGTGGATTCGAGGTGATCCACAAAACTCCAGAACTGTTTGAGCCATTCGTCAAGGCTGCCTGACCGTCGAAGCTCCGACACCGATCGATGAGACTTTCTAGAAACTGCAATCTCCGGAATCGACGCTGCCTTAGTGAATGATGACCAAGCATTCAGATGGTATAACTTGCTGCCATAGGGAGGGACCCCCGGGCGCCCTGGATCGATCCTACGTAAATTTCCGAATGTACCGGTAAGTCTCATGGCCGCATACATCGCCAAGAGACTTCCAGCGTGCGAACTCGCAGGGACCACCATACGGAGCACTGCAATTTCCTCAGGCAGCAAGCGAACAGTTCGTTGTGCGAGTGTTGTTTCTTCTCCGATCTCAATGGAAAAGACTATAGTATCGTTCCCTTTCTTGTCGAGCCAGTTGTGCCTTCCGTGGGCGAAATTGCGATAGTCGGCGAGTTGAACGCTCGCCAGGCCCACCTCACTGAATTTCGACTCCAGATCGACTGCGGCGGGCTTCCCAAGCTCATCGAAGAGAACTAGAACATGATTCTTCGCTCCAATATCCCGCAACGACATTTCGAGATGGCCGACCCATTCGTCAATGTCACTGCGACCCAGCAACACTGAAATTGACTCACCTGGAGCCAGAAAAGCTGCTTCGTAGGCGCGTTTCATCAAGATTGCTTGGGCAAGAATTGAATGCGTGGCAACGAATCCTTCGCCGTCAGCAGGTCCGTCAAAACCGAAGTACTCTGTAAACCAAAACTCACCGGCTCTCCGCGATACAGGCGAGCTAAGTGCGCTGGAAATAATACTGAGAGAAACTGGATCTCCGACGGCCAAAGCGGAAAAGCAACCGAGAATATCCACATTTGCGCCGCTTGCAGTAAACATCTGAACCGCTCTATCGCGAAGACCCGCTTTCCACCCCAACAAGGGAGTAACTTCTTCTCCAGGCCGGCCGGTGTAAAACCGATGCAGCATTGCAGAAAAACATGCAACGCTCTGCGAACCGCCCGATCCAATGGCTAATAGCGGATGTGCTGAATTACGAGCGACTGAGGCCGCGAGATCAGTAATGTTAACCTGATCGGCCCATTCTGCAGTACGCCAGAGATTCTCCAAGTCTTTTTGGTACGGTCTGCCCACGTCTACTTTCTCCCTCGATGTGTGATTATTCGCCGTTTGTTCGCCCATCGTACCATGACGTAAATGGTGAATTTAGTTGGGCAAAGACAGAGAAGCTGGCGGCTGACCAAATGATTCGTTGCTTAGTCTACTGCATGCGAAGTTGCAGCAAATTGGTGATCTTTTGACACGAAAGGAACTGCGACCCTGGATCTGCATGAGTCACTATTTACCATTCCAAAGCTCACCAGATCTGGTGCGACGGCGCGCACCTCGTACTCTTATCGTTGGCACCTTGAAGCAACTTGCTCTCGGGGTTGTGTGTCTGCCCTGAGGTGATCCGGAAATGCGAGCCCACATTACCGGAACGGTATTTCCACTTGTAAATAGCAACCGGGTGTAATACGTGTCAAAGCTTCTACAATTCGGTCCGTGTACAACTGCACAATAGGCCATCTCGAATTTCCAAGTTCAATTATTGCGATCCTGCGGCCCGCCAAATTTTGTTGGTATCGAATGTTTTTGTCCGCC
The DNA here is from genome assembly GCA_964237255.1 of uncultured Bryobacteraceae bacterium. Classification (GTDB taxonomy): domain Bacteria; phylum Acidobacteriota; class Terriglobia; order Bryobacterales; family Bryobacteraceae; genus JALYXI01. The sequence goes on along the minus strand of CAXSIG010000175.1, from coordinate 725 downwards.
GTGATTAGCACATCGAAACCGGCATCCTCAGCAGCGCTGAGTAGCTTGCCATTCGAGAGCCTGTGCCAACCCATCTCTATAGCTTCCGTTATGGAGTGATCGCCTAGTAAACGCCGTAATGGTGCTGGAGTGCTGTGATCAAAGAGAATGCGCATCAGCGGGGCATAGCGGACTTTCGCGACCGTGAGGAGCGTCTAAACTCCGGGCAGCAAAATCGAGGACCGCCGCTATCTGTTCTCGTTCCAAATGAAACCATTCCGAGATCTCTCCGATCGTTGCCCCAGCTTCTAGATTTTCGAACACTGCGGATACTGGCATGCGCGTGTCTTTGAAAACCCAAACTCCGCTCAAACGGTCGGGAACGCTCTCCACAGTTGCGCAGTCAGCCCAATCCAAAGTAGCCATCACAAGAATTTTACCGCACGCAAGTAGTTGAAAACAGGAACTTCCCGCTTCAATTCACCTGAAGACCCGCCTCACCATGGTGCACAATATCGGCGTAAGCTCCGCTTACGCCGAATCTATGCCTCATCCCCGCACGCCAGCACAAATCGCCGCCTCCCGTCGCAACGGCCGCAAGTCCCGGGGCCCCAAAACCGACCGCACCAAACGGCGCTCCGCCATGAACGCGCTCAAACACGGCACCCTTGCCACCACGCTCCTTCTCCCCGGCGAGAACCCGGCTGACCTCCAATCTCTCACCACCTGTTTTGTCAACCGCTTCT
>CAXSIG010000174.1:3643-9083 GCA_964237255.1 uncultured Bryobacteraceae bacterium | reverse complement strand
CAGGACGCCATCAAGTTCACAGACCTGATTCACTCCGCAAAGCAGGAGCCGGATCGCGGATTCCCACAAGCACAGACGGCCCACGATACGTTCTGGGATTTTGTCTCACTGATGCCGGAAAGTACGCACATGCTGATGTGGATTATGTCGGACCGCACCATACCGCGTTCGCTGCGCATGATCGAAGGCTTTGGGGTTCACAGTTTTCGGCTGTTGAATGAAGAAGGTAAGTCGACCTACGTCAAATTCCACTGGCGTCCTAAGCTCGGCATGCAGTCTGTAATCTGGGACGAAGCATTAAAGATTTCCGGCGCCGATCCGGACTTTCATCGGCGCGACCTATGGAACGCGATCGAAAACGGCGACTTCCCTGAGTGGGAACTCGGTCTGCAACTCTTCGACGAAGAGTTCGCCAACAGCTTCGATTTCGACATTCTGGATTCCACCAAGATCATCCCCGAAGAATTGGTTCCGCTTCGGATCGTCGGCAGGATGGTGCTTAACGAAAACGTGGAGAACCAGTTTGCGGAAACGGAACAGGTCGCGTTCTGCACGAAGACGGTGGTTCCAGGAATCGACTTCACCAACGATCCGCTGGTGCCGGTGCGGCGCATCGGGAAAATGACGCTCAACCGCAACCCGGATAATTTTTTCGCGGAGACCGAACAGGTCGCCTTTCATCTGGGCAACATCGTTCCCGGCATCGACTTCACCAACGATCCGCTGCTGCAGGGCCGCAACCTTTCCTACATCGATACACAACTGAGCCGGCTAGGCGGGCCGAACTACGCGCAACTTCCAGTGAATGCCGCGCGCTGCCCGGTCATGAACATGCAGCGCGACGGTCACATGCAGTTTCGGGCGCAGAAGGGGCGCGTCTCATACTCGCCGAGTTCTCTCGAAGCAGACACGCCGCGCCAGGACCCCGCAAATGGGCATCGGTCTTTTGCGGCGACAGAGAATGGCGACAAGCTAAGAATCCGCGCAGAATCATTTGCCGATCACTTCTCACAGGCGCTTCAGTTCTTCAACTCGCAAACCGAGACGGAGCAGAACCATATCATCTCTGCGTTCATCTTCGAATTGAGCAAGGTGGACACGAAAGCGGTGCGCGAACGCATGGTGGGTCAATTGGCGAACGTGGACGCGACCATCGCAAAGCGCGTGGCGACCGGTCTGGGCATGAAGGGTGAAATCAAGAAAGGTCCCGCCAAGGTGGCAGCGCGGACTGATCTTGCCACATCGGATGCGCTCAGCATCTTGAAAAAGGCCAAGAAGGGCGTAGTTACCAAAATGATCGGTTGTCTGGTGGCGGACGGAACCGATGCGTCCGAAGTGGTCGCGCTGAAGGCTGCGGCTAAGAAAGCGGGAGCCCAGTTCAAGATTATTGCTCCGAAAATCGGGGGCGCGGAAGCCTCAGATGGGGCAATGCTGGAAGCCGATTTCCAGCTTGCCGGCGGGCCTTCTGTCTTATTCGACGCGGTATATGTCGCCCTTTCTGAAGACGCCTCCACACTGCTTTCGAAGGAAGCGGCCGCAGTTGGTTGGGTGCATGATGCATTTCAGCATCTGAAAGTAATTGGAGCTTCGAGCGGCGCACAGACGCTGTTGGATACCGCTGGAGTGGAACCGGACGCCGGCATTCTGATCGATGCAAAGCCTGCGGCTTATCTTGACAGAGTAGCCACAGGCCGCATTTACGATCGGGAACCGAACGTCCGAACCGTTTACTAGCGCTAGAAGTTCAGCTTTAGCGCTAACTGCACGTTGCGAGGTGAATTCGCCGTGTTGGTGATTGTTCCGAACGTACCGACTGCAGTTACGTTATTGTTCGGAGCAGCCCATTGCGGCGAGTTCGTCAGATTGAACGACTCGGCCCGGAACTGAACAGTTCCTCGCTCAGTCACCCGAAAGTTCTTGAACAGCGAAAAGTCCAGGTTATGCGTTCCGGGTATGCGAACGTCAGGCAGGAATCGTCCGACGTTGCCGAAGGTGTAAATGGGCGCCTGCGAGAATACCGACGTATCGAAATAAGCGTTCAGCCGGTCTGCGATCGGACCATCTTTCGCGGCCGACTTGCCATTGTTGTTTGGACGCTGACCGGGAGAACCGATATTCGTGTTGTTGCCACCGTTGCTGATAGCGAGAGGAGTGCCCTTGGCAAACGTAGCGATTCCGTTAATCTGCCAGCCTCCTAGTACGGTATCGAAGCCGCGATTCATGTGGCCCAAATAAGAGCGGCCCTTCCCGAAAGGTAATTCATAATTAGCGCTGACCACCAGGCGCTTCGAAACGTCCTGGGCGGAAACCGACTTTTCGCATTTGCGGCAGTAGAAGTCTTGCTTGGTTCCAGCTGCACCAAGGAATGTCACTACCTGCGATGAATCGTCGAGCAGTTTCGAGCCGGTGAAGCTGATTAAAGTGCTTAGACCTTTCGAAAATCGTTTCTCCGCGGAAAGCGTAAGGCCGTGATAGATCGAATTCGCTTGCGGCTTGCGGAATCCGTTTACACCTTGGTACTGCGGATAGGTGGAAAGCAGGAAACGCTGCTGAATGGTGGGCTGAGCGTAAGGCGAGTTCGGAGTACTAATAATGCCGTAAAACGGATTCGGCACTTGCGAAGTTAGCGCGCTTCCGAGCGAAAGGTACGACGCGGGCAGTTGATTGTAGGTGATGTTGCTTTCCCCATCGATCAAGTGGTTGCCCTTGCTTCCCAGGTATCCGGCTTCGATCACCCAATCACCCTTCACCTGTTGCTGAACGTTAAAGTTCCACTGCTGGACGATGGGATTGACGTAGTCGATGAAATAGCTATCGCCGATGGAGTTGCCGACATCAGTCAGAGCTCCGCTATAAGGGCCGGGATTCGCACCCTGGGGCAAATTGAAGCCGCCCGGAGATGGATTGCTCAAACTGGCGACGAACGTCTTGCCGTTATCGAACGTTGTGTTGATGGTGGTGCTGGTTTGAAATCCTTCCACGCCGCCGCTGCCGGATGTGCCGGAAGCTTGCAACGCGCTGGGCGAATAAAGGATACCGTACGCGCCGCGGAAGACGGTTTTTTCAAATGCGTGATAGGCGAAACCGAAACGCGGGCCGAAGTTATTGAGGTCGGTCGGTGTTTGGTGGCGGCCGTAGCGGGCGTTATCGCCAACGAACATGATGGCGCCTTTCAGGTTGCCGCAGTTCGGGCACACGGCACTGGACGCCACCTTGCCTTGCAATGGCGAGGGAGCGTCGGGGTCCCAATAGCTCAAGCGGTTGAAGCGTTCCGTGCGTGGAGTATCAACGTCGTACCGAAGGCCCATATTCAAGGTCACCTTCTTCGTTACACGCCAGTCATCTTGCACGTAACCGCCGGCATAAGCGCTCGCAGTTGCCGCGTCGAAGCTGTGCGAAACCGATGCGCCATTGCTCGGCAAGCCGAGCAGGAACGTTGCGAAACCGTTGCCTTGCGTAGCCACCGCGGACGCATTTACCACCTGCTGCGTGAAGCCCGCGCCGAAGCTGAACGCTCCATCCGGGTTGCCCAGCTGAGTAAAGTTCAGGAAGAACTTCCGCCACTCCGCTCCCGCTTTCAAGGTGTGCTTATTAAGAACCTTGGTGACGTCGCCGCGGATGATGTGAGACATGGGGCGGTTGAGCAACGTGGTGAACGTCGCTTGTCCCAAGTTCGAGAGATTGGTGTTGCCGCCGAATGAAAAGTTCGGGAACTCATAGTTTGAAAGGCCCGCAACGTTGCTATAGGCCTGTGGGAATCCAAGTGAAGCGGGGGTAGTTCCTTCCGAAAAGGGGAAGCGGATACCTACGTTCCGCGCAAAGCCGTAATTGAAGTTGACAATCGTGGATGCGGAAACGGTATAGACTCCGTTCACCGTGACATTGTAAAGATCGCTGACGTTCTTGCCGTCGCCGATGGAACTACCCGCTGTGGCATAGCCGTTTAGCGGAACGTTTTCTCCGTGATCGTAGGAACCGCGTGCGAACATGCGGAACTTGTCCGAGAAGTTATGGTCGATGCGGGAATCGAATCGGTCATCGTCCGCAACACTCTTGCCCGAAACGAAGAAGTTGTTCTGCATGGTGAATGCATTAGTAGGATTCGCGTTCGGCTTGGGAAAGTACTTCAGTAGGTTTTGTGCGACCTTGTCGATGCGGTCTGCCGGAATGATGTTGCCCGGAAATGGTAGTCGGTTGCCGGAGGCGTCCAGGTTTAGCGGATCGTAAATGGTAATAAGCTGCCCGGCGCCGTTTCGCAGATTGGAAAAGTCTCCGCGTTCCCATGCGTCGATGGGCACGCTGGCTTGGCTGGACGTGCCGCGGCGAGCGCGCTGCGTTTGTTCGCTGAAGAAGAAGAAGGTCCTGTTTCGCCCGTTGTAGATCTTTGGGATGACCACGGGACCACCAATAGTGCCGCCAAACTGGTTCTGTTGAAACGCGGCCAGCTTCACTCCATTGCGATTGTTCGACCAGGTGTTCGCATCCAGTTTGCTGTTGCGCAGAAAGTCATAGGCCGAGATATGAAGCTGATTCGTGCCGCCCCGCGTTGCGACGCTGATGACGCCGCCGCCGGTCGCGAGGCGCGACGAATCGCGGTAGAGAACCGCGCGAATCTTACCAGAAGAGTCCAGCTCGAAGCCGTGAACCAAAGCGTGGGGCCTTATCTCTGCGCCGGAGCGCTATCGACAATCGGCGTGTAGCCCGTTTGCAGATTGCTGACGTTGTTTTCGGGCAGGATGACGCTTGTGCCGTCGATGGTGATTTCATTCGTCGCGTTGCGTCCACCGCTGATGAACGGGGTAGAGCCGCCGCCGCCGGGCACGACGCCGGGCGCGAGAGTCGCCAATCCGAACACGCTTCTGCCGTTCAGCGGTAAATCGATAATCTGCTTTGTGCCGATTACCTTAGAGACTGCTGATGTTTCCGTGGATAGCTGCGCGGCGGAGGCGCTGACCTCCACGGTGCTTGTAACGTCGCCGACCTTCATGTTGACTTGCAGAGTCACGGTTTGTTGGACCTCGACGCGGATGTTGGTCTGGACGTAAGTCTGAAAGCCCGCTTTGTCGACCGTGAGTCGATAAACACCGGCTGTAACGAAGCCCTGGTAAAAGCGGCCTTCTGTGTTGGTGGTCAGGTCCTGGCGGATACCTGTATCCTGATTCTGGATTGCGACGTTAGCTCCAGCGACTACCGCTCCGGTAGCGTCGATAACGCGGCCATCAAGGACGCCCGTGGGCGTTTGCGCAAATGCGACAAACGCGAAAACCAGTGTGGAAAAAACCGTTGTTAGAGTTCTCAACATAGAACTCCTCCCATTCTTTTTATTTGTAAAAATCTGAAGCAGTAAAACTACTTGCGTTTACTATATCGAATCCGGCTAGCGGCGGGAACCGCGCGTGAGCTCGGGTTCCGTATTGTGCGGCGTTGCCGGAAATTTTCC
>CAXSIG010000174.1:1556-3633 GCA_964237255.1 uncultured Bryobacteraceae bacterium | reverse complement strand
TGCTTAGACCCGCTACAGGGCTTTTTCGATCCGGCTCCAGGTGGGTTCAGGCTGGAGCCAGTCACCCGCGGCCGGTTGGCCGGCCTTGATGCGGATAAGCGCTCTTTCCGCGACCGTGCGGAGGTTCGCCGGGAGTGCTTGGATTGCACCTGATTCGAGCCAGGCGATCATGCGTTTGACGTGAACACGCAGTGCGCCGGTGGTGAGGGTGTGGCCGTCCGCGAGGAGCGCAAGCAGCGCGGTCACTGTCGTCAGTACTCGCTCTTCCGGATTTGAGCCGGGCATGCCGCCGTCCCCTTCGAGGCGCGATACGAGGTCGACCGCGGTTTCCTCCTGCTGTTTGATCGGCTCAGTCACAGCGGCATTGTCTTTGGAGAAGAGCTTGCCGGCAAGGGAGCCGATTGCATCGAGAACACCGCCCACTGCGGATCGCGCGGAATTACTGCTGAAGCCGGTAGCCCCCTCCGGGGCTTGCGACGTCATGGGCGCAGGGGTCGCAGGCGCCGATTTCCGCATCACGCGCGCCAGTGGGAACTGCTGGGGAGCACCGAACATCGCAGAAAAATTCGTATCCTGTGGCTGCCCGACCGGAAGCACCCGCGTCGATGGAGGTCCACCCGAACGGTCGCCCTCGCGCTCGACGATGGAAACCAGGGCCATACAGCGACTGGCAAGACCGTAATCCGTGCTGAGCCGCTCCAGGTATTTCTCAATCCGTTCCGTGGTTTTACGGTTTTCCGACTTTGATGGCTCGGGGAGGACGCGCGCCTCGGCGTCAGTGATAAGGCGGGACCCCTGAAGGAGGCGGAGAGTTTCGCCGACGCTGTTGTCACCGGAAGGAATTGCGATAGAGCGCGATCCGCCATTCCACTCGAGCGTTATAGCAGGTGCCGTGACTTCGCCGTAAAGAAGGAGCGGGCGGCCGGGAAAGACGGCGTCAGCAGGGGCGGGTTCGATCCTGGGACCGGAGACTCTGAGTCCGGTGGCAATCGGCGCGGATGCGGATGCGAAGAGATCGACAGCGGCGAGATCGACTCGCTCGCGGGCTGTGACGAAGCGGGAGATGCCGCCGGTCTCGCGGGCGAGCAGAGTCAGGAAGCGGTCCTGGCTGGCGCCGCCGATGCCGAGAGCATGCAGGCGGACACCGGTAGCGCGGGCTGAGGCGATGATCGGCTCAATGCCGAATACCTGACCGTCCGTAATTACAAAAATGTCGCCGGCGGTACCGGAGAGAAGTTTGGCGGCTGCCTGGACTCCGGCGGCGAGTTCGGTGCCACCGCGGGCGGTGATCGTATCGAGGTACTTGGCAGTTGCGCGCCGGTTATCTGGCGTGGCTTTGACGACACCGGATTTGTGCCTCAACTCATCGGACTCGCTCGGAAAAAGGGCGAGTCTGCCTATATCGGCGATGGTAAGAATCGTTGGCCCGCCGTGCATCGGAGCGATGCAGTCCGGCTCTTCCGGTTGGCATTGGAAAAAGGCACAGCAGGTTCTCGCTACCATGGAGTCGCCGAAGAGGGAGTTCCATTTCGGTCCATCGCGGATTTGATCGGCAAGAAACTGAACGTTCCCGTTGTCTCTAAAACGGCGAAGCAAGCACCTAAGCAGTTCAGCTTTCTTGCACGATTCGTTGCAACGGATAATCCGTCTTCCAGCGACCGTACCCGTCAGTAGTTGAATTGGGAACCCACAGGGCCGAATCTACTTACCGACCTCAACCGTTCGAATTACTTCGCACCGAGATAAATCGTTGAATCAGCTAGCATCCCTATTTTGACCGTATTACTTGGCCAGAAATTTCGCCGAGTTGATCAGCTTCCTTTTGGCATTTAGGCAGCTTCAGTCAACTGCGCACTAGTATCCAACAACGAGGTATTGGTTAGGCACATTCCGAACCGCCGGCAAAGTGTTGTGACGCTTCAGATAGAGGTATTCTATGTTGCTATAAATGTCCTTCTCGCGCCGATGAAATTGCCTATATAAACCGCACTGCGCGTAAGACAGGGGCGTAACGTCATAGAGGACTGTTTCCCAGTTCATCGATTCTCCCCATAAAAGGGAATTCACCCGGATGTTT
>CAXSIG010000174.1:0-1546 GCA_964237255.1 uncultured Bryobacteraceae bacterium | reverse complement strand
ATCTGCTCCGGCCTCTACCAGGATTTCCATCATCGGGCGTGAATAGTTGAAAATGCTATTTACCGCGTGAAAGATGGGCGTGTGTCCACCAAGGCCATCTGCCGTTTGGACAGCTCTATGATTCACATCAGCACCGTTTTCCAGCAGGATGCGGGCACAGCGTGTGGAGTTGAACTCCGCGCAAATGTGTAAAGCCGACACGCCTCGGCAGGACGTAAAGGCGCACAATGGGCTGAGCGTTCTTTCGACAATGTCGCTCGACTTGGCGAGAAGTGCGCGGAGCCCGTTGTCGTCATCGAGAAGAACGGTCTGGAGCAGTGGATCGTCCAGAGTAGCTCCGGCATCGAGCAAGACTTGTAAGCAGTCGGCGAATCGCGGGGACCGAAGATACATCTCGATCAGCAAATCGATTGGCCGCTTGCCTTGAATTGGATTAGTTGGGCTGACGCCCGCACGCATCAACGTTCGAATGCCTTCTGGCGAGTGCTCTTCGAATTCTCCCAGCAAATCTGCTTCTTCAGACATGGTTTTTGCCTCTTGATTTTAGCGCTTCAGTTAGCAATAAAGGCACCATGCGAAGTGATTCAAGAGGCTTTTGAGAAAGCTCGGATTGCTTCTGCGCATTCCCGAACCGACACATCCTCTTCTGCTACCGGGCGATATCTCGCCCCGGCAGAGCCTTCCCAACGATCAACCTGTAGATGGGCGCCGGGTCGAGACAATGGGGCAATGTTTTCCGACGTCTCTACCAGGGTGGCGCAATACCGTTCACGCGGGAGTAGGCGATTAATTGGCCCATGTGTTCGTTGGCATGAACGATGATGCGGAGATACATTCCGTCAACCGTGGCATCGTGACCTTCTACCTTGACCTTACGGACAAGATCGCCCGCCTTCAAATTCTCGCGACCCATCTTGACTGCTTCGAGTGAACGTCTCAACCAAATAATGACCTCGGACTTCCGGGTGATCGATCTTTCGAGCTTGTTCGATGTGAGATCGTTTGGCATCGGCGGACCGGTCACACTTAGGAGGAAGAAGTTGGCGATTGCGACGTGCATGAATACTTCACTGGTGGATCGAACGCCAGGCGCTGGCCGCCAGGTGTATTTGTCTTCCGGGATGGTTTCAGCCAGAGCCAGTAACTGCCTGGAGGCATGTCCCCATTCCCCGTCAAATCCCTGCCAGAGCCCTTCCAGAGAATCAACGCGGGGTGCATCGCGAGGTGTATCTGCGCGCTGGGCAAACGCCGTCACGGCCAACAACAAAACTCCCAGACACAATCTCACACGGATCTCCTGACAGACGAATTCTTATTGTAGTGAACGGGATTGTGCTTCGGAACCGTGTTGCGGCAAGTCATCAGCACGGCGGTTACGACGGCCATTTCACTATGGAATCGGCGAGTCTGTTTATGCGAGGGGCTACAACTTCTCTCTTTGGCTATCATCTGTGACCGTCTGAGTGTCGCGATCCACAAGCTTGAGCCTATCTTGTGGTGAGAAGATCTTCGTCCGTGGGGTCCACTTCTATGGAGATGTCTTTAT
>CAXSIG010000173.1:0-9089 GCA_964237255.1 uncultured Bryobacteraceae bacterium | reverse complement strand
GTCCGCCAAACCGATGGTACCCATGGCGACCAATTCCGCAGCCGCGCCCTGAGCATAAGTCAGGTGCTCTTTGCCGATCTTCTCACCCACGGTTACAACAATGCGTTTCCACCCGATCATGGTGCCTAACCCGAGGGCTAAGGCTACCGCCACCTTCACCAGCGCCGGAATGAATTTAGTGGCCTTTTCTAACTCCCGCCGGTAGTCCGAAAGGGCGGCAGCTTCCTGAGAATTGGAAAGTTTGCCGACCTTTGCTACTTTCCCAATCGACTCTGAAAGTAAATAGAAATCGCGGCGAATCTGTTTACGTTCATCTTTCGTGATGTTCGCCAGGGTCTCTTTGCCATCCAACTTCTTCAGCAAGTCGCGATTCACTTCTCGCATCGCCGCATAGGTGGCCGGGCCCATGGAACCGTTCGGACCCAGAAAACCGGTCAGCTCTTCTTCTACTTTCTCCCACGGAACCTTCGTCCCCTTCCCATATCGTTCGAGAACCGGTTCCACCTGCGCGGAGGAGGTCTTCAATTCCTCAATGCGTTTCCGATTGATGTTTGGATCGAGCGAGAATGTCCCCGGAAGTATGCCGATCAAAATCAGCATCAAGAGGCCGATACCTTTCTGGCCGTCGTTCGATCCGTGGAAGAAACTCACGCCAGTACAGGTGAACATCAGTAACCCCCGAATCCAGAGCGGTGGCGGCTGATCCTTGGGCGGCGGCATATATAGGTCCTTCCGGCGGACCAGCACCTTCATGGCTAGCAACAGCAAGGCTGCACAGGCGAAACCGATGACGGGCGATATAAGGAGCGAGGCGCCAATCTCCTTTGCCTTGACCCAGTTCACTCCGTCCCCAAAGTTGCTTCCGGGAGTGTACATGGCGTTCGCGATTCCAACACCCATGATGGAGCCGATTAGCGTATGTGAACTGGAAGCAGGTAGCCCGAAATACCAAGTCCCCAAGTTCCACAGGATGGCCGAAATCAACAGGGCGAAAACCATGGCAAACCCCGCCGCGGAGCCGACATTGATGACGAGTTCGACCGGCAACAATGCCAGAATCCCGAACGCAACGCCACCCGACGAAGCCAACACGCCGATCAGATTCCAGCAGCCGGACCAAACGACGGCCCAGGTAGGCTTCAGCGTGTTTGTATATATGACCGTGGCAACCGCATTGGCGGTATCGTGAAACCCATTCACGAATTCGAATCCCAATGCCAGCAACAGAGCCAGGATCAGAAAGAAAAGGGAGCCAGCCGAGAGGCTATCACCAAAGAAATGCATTCAAATGCTCAGGATAGTTCCCGCTTCATTACAATCGGATGACAATTCGATGACGGGCTGGTACTCAAACGCCGAACATTCGCCGGACTGCTTCGACCGTCGCTCCGTCCGTCTCGCCCGCTTGGCGGCGCAACTCAGCAATGGGTCCGTGCGCGATTTTTGCAACGATTGCGCGTGTCAACGCTTCAATCTCCCGCTCCCCCATCTCTCCCCCTTTTCGCAGGGCCTTTTGCACCTCAGTTGCCCGAATTCCTTCTAATTGTTCCTGTAAGCTCACGATCACCGGCGCGATCTCCTGAACCTTGAGCCGCGCCAGCATTCGGTCCACTTCTTCGGCGACGATGCTCTCTGCGCGCGCCGCTTCTTTCTGACGCTCCGCAAGATTCTGATTTACCACTCCCTGCAGATCGTCAATATCATACAAGAACACGTTGTCGACGGAGTTGACCGCGGGATCGACATTGCGCGGGACGGCGATATCGATCACAAACATCGGTTTGTTCTTCCGTGCCGAGATAGCGCGCTGCATATCGTCGCGATTCAACACGTAATCGGTTGCGCCGCTGGAGGTAATTACGATGTCTACCTCCGGCAGGACGGTTTTGAAGCGCGTGTAATCGACAGCGACCCCTTGAAACACCGCCGCCATTTCCTCAGCGCGCGACTGCGTCCGGTTCGTAACCAGTATTCTTTTTGCGCCGGAGCGCCGAAGGTGCCGCGCCGCGAGTTCGCTCATTTTGCCGCTGCCGACCAGCAGCACCGAACGGCCCGCCAGGCTGCCGAAAATCTTGCGAGCCAACTCGACGGCCGCATAGCTCACGCTTACCGCCATTTGCCCGATGCCCGTCTCCGTCCGAACGCGCTTCGCGACTGAAAACGCGCGACTCACTACGCCATCGAGCAAGCCGCTCATTGTGCCCGCGCTCTTAGCGAGAGCATAGGCGCTTTTCATCTGGCCGAGGATCTGCGGCTCGCCGACCACCATCGATTCCAGGCTTGCGGCCACGCGAAACAGGTGCTCGATCGCAGCGCGGCCTTCGAAGCTGTACATCTGATCGCCTGACGTGCTGGCGCGCATGACGGACCGGATCGCTTTCGCGGCATCTACTGTGTCTTCCGACGAAACTGCGATCTCTACACGATTGCAAGTTGAGAGAATCAGCGCTTCCGAAATCCCTTCGTTCCCGCGCAATTGTTCAAGGGCGGGTGCAATGGAAAGCTCCGGAAAAGCAAGCCGCTCGCGGACTTCGACCGGGGCAGTCTTATGATTTACCCCCGTGAGCACCAGCTTCATTCGGCGAGGATTCCAACATGCGTTACCCAGGTGACGACGCTTCCGCACAAAGCCGCGATCGCGAGAAAGGCGGCTTTACGGCCCCGCCAACCGGCTGTGGTTCGAAAGAATACCAGCGCTAAATAGATGCCCCAAGTAACGAAAGAGATGCCGATCCGCGGGTCTGCGATCCACCGCGTGCCAAATTCCACGAACGCCCAGATGGAACCGATCACGGTACCGATGGTAATCGCAATAAACCCCAGACTAAGCGATGACGAGACCAACTCATCGAGAGTCGCCAAAGGAGGTAGCCGGAGCGCAAGACCCTGTGTGGTCTTCTGCTTCAGGTTCCTTTCTTGAAACAGATAGGCGACCGCCGCGACCGCTGTAAACAGGAGCGCCGCATATCCGAGCAGGATAAAAAGAATATGCGCGATCAAGGCCGCGCTTCGAACGGTCGGACTGCTCCAAGCAGGAAATCGACTGCTTAACCCGGCGACCACGGCAAGTACAAAAACAAGCGGAAAAATCACCACGCTGAGCGAAGCGGTCCGGTATCGCCAATACACAAACTGAAATACCAAGGCAATCAAGAAGGCGCAAAGCGAGAGCGTCTGAAAGACATCATCTACGGGGAAGTGGCCTTGCGCCAGACCCTGTTCCGAGATCGAGACTAAGTGAAACAGGGAGCCGACAGAGAATGCCCAAAACGCGGGCCGGAACAAAGAGTCGCGCTGTCTGGTGAGCCAAAGCGCCGCGTGCAGCAAACCGAGAGAGTACAAGAGGGCGGCAACGCGCAGCCACATCAGACTGCTATCCGTCATGGTTAACCGGCGGAAGAAGTTCCTAGACGTCCTGCTGGAAAAAGAAACTTGTTGAACCAGCCCAGCGCCCGGTTCCATGCGTCGCACGCCACAGTCGCGTTGTAAGCCGCTCCCGTGTCGTTATGAAAGGCGTGTCCCGCTCCTTGGAACACTACGAACTCGAACGTCTTCTGCTGCCCGATCATCTGCTGCATCACCGGACCCATCTGCATCGTAAGAGCACGATCCTGTTCCGCATACATCGCTAGAACGGGCGCTTTCACCTGGAAAATTTGATCGAGAGCCGGAACGGGCGTTCCATAAAAGATCACAGCTGCCTTGAGTTCATCGAGACCGAGGGTAAAGTTCCAAACGTTTCCGCCACCCGCGCAAAAACCTACGGCGCCGATCCGGTCGAAGATGATATTCGGCTGAGCTTTTATGAAAGTCAACGCAGAGTACAAGTCGGACATTCGGTCGCCAATCGTAGTGCGATTGTAAGCATTCGCCTGCGCGGTCGGATCGGTGAACTGCTGCGTTCCCCCTTGGCGCGAGAGCAGATCCGGCGCAAGCCCGACGAAACCCGCGCGCGCAACGCGGCGTGTGACGTCCTTGACGTAGTCCGTTAGCCCACGATTCTCATGGACAACAATCACCCCGGGCGCAAGCTTTCCATTGAGACCGGAGGGATATGCGAGATGTCCAAATATCGTGCCTCCCTCGCCACCGAACTGGACATCGCGGGCCGTGACATCGGGCGAATCGATTGGCACTTGTACGTTAGCGGGACAAGCGCTCGGTGTTTGGGCCAAGACCTCGAATCCGCCAAGAGTCGTAAGCGCCGCGGCAGTGCCACCTACCAACCGGGCGACACGCTGAACCAACTCGCGGCGATCGAAAGCGCCGTCGACATAAAGATGAACAAGTTGCTCTACGGGAGATTCATTCTCGCTGAACATGCATCCATTCTATGCCGCATGCCTGGAACAGCCGGCCGCAAAGCCAGAGATTCATTCGATCTCGCGTGTCCGGAGTTTCGCTTTCGAACGCCTTCTGCCGGCAGCGATCAGGCCCAAGCCTGAAACCAGCAGCACATAAGTGCCAGGCTCGGGCGCAGTCGTAAGTTCTCCTTGCAATAACACACCGGTGTAAGAGCTATCATTGTGAACCACCAAGTCAAGAGAATGAGCGGAAGGAGACGCAATGTTCACGGTTTGAACCGGACTGAATGTTGTGAATCCTGTTGTTGCAACACCGTTTGGATCTCCCCAATTTAAAATCGCCGTGTTGTCCAGGTAGACGGTAACGGCGTTGTCTGCCTTGACGCTGAAGCTAAGCACGCCACTGCCTATGAAAGTTGTTCTGTAATCGAAATTGCCGGTGGCATATTGAGAACCGCCCAAACGCACAGGATCTGTTGCAATCCAGTGAAGGTTGTCGGGAGCCGCACCCCAAATCGGAGATCCGAGGAGTACAGCGGGTCCGCTGGTATTCCCACTGGCGGCGCTCACAATGGTCCAAATTGGATCTGAAGCCGTGTCGATGATCCCAGGCGATTGCCCGGTTCCAAGATTGATGGTGGCCGCTGACGCCACACTGCTTCCCGATAAGAGCGCAGCGGCGATACCCGCGAGCATGCCGATTCCGTACGTTTTCATTTTGTCTCCTTATGAGTAGGGAAGTGCCCCGACTCACCTTGTCATGCGCAAAGAGAAGGAAAAGGAGGTCAATTTTGCTCTGTTGCGTGCGCCGCAACCTAAACACCGGCCGCTACAGCCCAGCTTGCTTCCACAAAACGTCAACTCGCTTCTTCACGGATTCCGACATTTGGATGACCGGTGGCCAGGGACGCGTGAAGCCCTCACCGGACCACTTGCGGGTTGCATCGACTCCCATCTTGCTCCCGTAATTCAGGAGTCGGCTGGCGTGATCGAGTGAATCGACCGGCCCAAGCGTGAACTGAATATCGCGTTCCGGATCAATGTTGTTTAGCGCTTTCCAGGCTACTTCCCTCACGTTCTGGACATCGACCTCTTCGTCGACGACGACAATGCACTTGCTGAACATCGCCTGGCCCAATCCCCAAATGGCGCTCATTACTTTTCGGGCATGCCCGGGATAGCTCTTTCGAATCGAGACCAGGATCAGGTTATGAAATACCCCTTCGGCCGGCATGCAGATGTCGCGGACCTCCGGCAACTGAAGACGCATCAGGGGAAGGAAAATGCGCTCGATCGCTTTGCCCATGTAGAAGTCTTCCATCGGAGGCGGGCCTACCACGGTTGTGGCGTAAATCGGATCGCGCCGGTGGGTGATCGCGGTAAGATGAAACACGGGGTAATCGTCGGCAAGGGAATAAAAGCCGGTGTGATCGCCGAATGGGCCTTCGTTGCGAAGCTCCCCTAAGTTGACATAACCTTCCAGAACAATTTCCGATTCCGCCGGTACCTCAACGTCGACCGTCTTACAGCAAACCATCTCCACCGCTTCGTTCCGCAAGAATCCGGCGATCAGCATTTCGTCCAGCTCGGGAGGCAGCGGAAGAATCGCAGAGTACATGGTTGCCGGATCGCAACCGATTGCTACTGCGACGTCCATTCGCTTGCCCGTCGTCCGGCGGTAATGCTCGGCGCCCTGCTTGTGCGTCTGCCAATGCATACCCGTGGTCCGCTCGTCATAGACTTGCATGCGGTACATTCCGCAATTGCGCTTGCCCGTTTCGGGGTTCTTCGAGAACACCATAGGCAATGTGATGTACCTACCGCCGTCTTCCGGCCAGCATTTCAGGATAGGCAGGGAGTGAAGCGAGAAATTTTCGGTATTGACCACTTCCTGGCACGGCGCTTTCGTTATGTTCGTCGGAAAGAAGCTGCCCATTTCCGCCAGCTTTGGGAGCAGCTTCAGCTTGCCGAGCAGCCCTTCCGGCTTGTGTCGTGTGAGTTCAAGAAATTCAACGATGCGTCCCGCGACATCGTCCACCGACTTTACCTGAAGCGCCGTTTCCATCAGGGCCATACTGGCCATGCTGTTGATCAGAACCGGAACGGTGTATCCCGTCGGTCGCTCAAACAATAGCGCCGGACCATTTTGCTTTACGGCGCGGTCGGCGAACTCCGTAATTTCCAGGTCGGGAGAAACCTCGGCGGAGATGCGCTTTAGTTGGTGGCGCGCTTCAAGTTCACGAATGAATTCGCGTAGGTTTCGGTAAGCCATGAACTATGATCTTAGTTTCGAATGACAACAATAAGGACTGCTTTGGTCACTGGCGCGAGCCGCGGCATTGGACTGGCTTGCGCGACGGGGTTGGCCAAGATGGGGGTGCGAGTCATACTCGCGGCTCGGAACAAGGAGTTGCTGGAGCACGGCGCGGAGGGAATCCGAAGCGGTGGGGGAGAAGCTTTCGTACTGGAAATGGATTTGGGGCAAGCGGAATCGGTCAAGCCGGCGATTGCACAAGCGGCCAAGGAGTTTGGCCGCATAGACATCCTGGTAAATAACGCCGGAATTACAAGAGACGGCATTGCCATGCGCATGAAACAGTCGGATTGGGATGTTGTAATTCAAACAAATTTGTCCGCGGCATTCGCCGCTTCGCAGGCGGTTCTTCCCTCCATGATGAAAGAACGGTGGGGACGGATTGTGAACATTTCCTCCGTAGTGGGCCGTAGCGGGAACGCGGGTCAAGCGAATTACGTGGCGGCCAAGGCTGGATTGATCGGGCTTACAAAGAGTCTGGCGCAGGAGATGGGGTCGCGCAATATCACTGTGAATGCAGTTGCTGGGTATATCACTGGGGCAGTAATCGACGTAAACGGCGGCATGTATATGTAGCTTCAGTTCAGAGATTTGAAATCGTTTTCTCTACAAGGTGCATCCGATTTTGGAGTTCCACATGCTTATAGCTTTGGCGAGGCAAGTTGATACGGCAAGTGTGCCGTGGTTCTTCCTTACCTTTACCCCAAGGAGCATGCATGTTTATTTCTGTACAACGGATTCTCGCGACGTCAGGGATTGTTTTGGGCTTGAGCTTAGCAACACTTCAAGCGCAGGCGCCTGACAATACAAAGACCAATCAGCGGGACCGGTCAAAGTCTCAGCCCACGGCAGACCAGGCGAAGAACACTCTTTCGGATCGTGACATCATGCAGAAGATTCGGAAAGCGGTGGTCGACGATAAGTCTCTATCGACATATGGGCACAACGTAAAAATTATTTCGTCCCATCAAAAAGTAACTCTGAAGGGACCCGTTCATTCCGAAGATGAGAAGAAAAGTATCGAAGCCAAAGCTGTCGAAGTAGCAGGCTCCGGTAATGTAACAAACATGATTACGGTGAAGGCCGACAAAGCAGCGCATTAATCGAACTACTTACAGGAGATTGAAAATGGCAGGTAACAACACAGCGGCATTTGGAATTTTTTCGAGCCGGACGCAGGCGGAAAATTGCGTTGATAACTTAATAGCCGCCGGATTTCGGAGCGACGATATTTCAGTTCTCGCTCCGGATATGGACACCACGAAGGAGCTCGCAACGGAGAAAAACACGAAAGCTCCGGAGGGTGCTACCGCGGGTGTCACTGCTGGCGGCGCGGTGGGCGGCACGTTGGGATTGCTCGCCGGTATCGGTGCGCTTGCGATTCCGGGACTTGGACCTTTTATCGCTGCGGGGCCGATTATGGGCGCGCTAGCCGGTTTAGGAGTTGGAGCGGCGGCCGGTGGTTTGATCGGGGCTTTGGTCGGAATGGGAATCCCCGAGTATGAGGCCAAGCGTTATGAAGGACGCGTTAAAGACGGAGGCATTCTGGTTTCGGTCCATTGTGACGATTCGGATTGGGTCAGCAAAGCTAAGGACATTCTGAAAGACAGTGGTGCTGCCGATATCTCTTCAGCCGGAGAAAAGGCTGCCAGCAGTCATGGGGTCGCGGACGATTCTACCGTACGGACTACCGGAAACTATTAAGTTTTTCGGAAGTGAAAGGCGCCGGGCAGACAACTGTCCGGCGTTTTTTTTTATTGGAGAGGTATGGCCACGAAAAAGATTGCGGCGAGGAAGAAAGCGGCGAGCGAAAAGGTCGGAACCGTAATGGATGAGTTCAAGCGGGGAACGCTAAAATCGTCCAGTGGGCAGAAAGTAGCCAACCCAAAACAAGCCATCGCGATTGGATTGAGCGAAGCGCGTGCCGAAGGCGACTATGTAAAACCTCGGGCGGCCGTTAAGAAAAAAGCTCCGGCTAAGGCAGCGAAGCGGAAATTGTAACCCGTCGTAGACTATTAATGCGCGTCGGTGAATCGTATGCTGGGCGCAAATAGGGAGCGACCATGTGCGATCAGGACCATTTCGATAAAGACTTGCGTGAGTACGAGGCGCTCGGCTGGGTGACTCGAAAGCAATTCGGCAAAATTTTAGGAGCAGGCGTTGCCATGATGCTTCCGCAAGTCGCTAACGCGGCTACCGTAACCGAAGCGGAAGTCAACATAACCACACCCGATGGTACGGCCGACTGCTACTTCGCGCATCCCGCCAACGGTACGGCTCCAGCGGTCCTGGTATGGCCAGATATTTTTGGCCTTCGCCCGGCGTTTCGGCAGATGGGTAAGCGACTGGCTGAATCCGGCTATTCCGTGTTGGTGGTGAATCCGTTTTACCGCGCGAAAAAGGCGCCGACTGCAGAAGCTGGCGCTGCGACGCCGATTCAACAAGTCAGAGGGTTGGCGCAAGGCCTGAAC
>CAXSIG010000172.1:0-9090 GCA_964237255.1 uncultured Bryobacteraceae bacterium | reverse complement strand
TGCACACAGGATTTCGACCATTCGTCGCGCGGACCGCATTGTGGCGCTGGAGAATGGCGAGATTGCGGAATCCGGCACGCATGAGCAGCTGGTGGGCGGCGGCGGCGTGTATCAACGTTTACACGACATGCAATTTATCGAGGCGCGCTCATGAGGAGCATGACCGGTTTCGCTTCGGTGACTCACGGCGACGTGACGCTGACATTAAAGTCTGTAAACGGGAAGACTCTGGACATTCATTTCCATCTGCCTTCGGCTTTCGAGGCGGTGGAAGCGGCGTTACGTAACACCATTCGGGAGTATGTGGCGCGTGGGACGTTGCAGGTTCGCGTTGCCTGGAATTTGCAACGGGAGATGGGACTGAACCGGCCTCTGCTGAACGCGTGGCTTTCGGCTTTCACCGAGGCCAGCGCCGAACTCGACCTGCCTGCAAAACCCGACTTGAATGCCGCCCTCCGCCTCCCTGGCATCTTCGAACACACAACGCACACCAGCGAGCCGCCCGAACTGTTGCCGCTGTTGCGTACAGCGTTGATCGAACTCAACGCGTTTCGAGATCGCGAGGGTGCGCAACTGACTGAGGAACTGGCCGGTCGCGCGCGGCACCTGGGGAGAATCGCGGATGAATTGGAGGGACTGCGTTCCGGGGCCTCCGCTGCGTTTCACCATCGGCTGAGTACTCGTTTGCAGGAGCTGTTGGGTGCCGTTGTCGATCCGCAACGGATTGCGCTTGAAGCGGCGGTTCTGGTTGAGCGGAGCGATGTCTCCGAAGAGATCGTCCGGCTCCGAACCCATGTGGAGCAGCTTGTCACGCTGCTGCACGAACAGGGTGAGGTGGGAAAGAAGATTGACTTTCTTCTGCAGGAGATGAATCGGGAAGCAAACACAATTCTTTCTAAGACCGGCGGACTGGGAGAGATAGGCCTTCGGATTACGGAGTTGGGTATCGCCGCAAAATCGGAGATTGAAAAAATTCGCGAACAGGCCCTCAATCTGGAATGACGACGGTTTTCATTATCTCGGCGCCGTCTGGCTCCGGGAAATCTACGCTGGTAGGGCGATTGTTCAAGGAAGTAGCGAAGCTGATGTTCTCCGTTTCGTACACCACCCGCACGCCGCGCGGGCTGGAAAAGAACGGAGTGGATTACCGCTTCGTCAGCCGGGAAGAGTTTGAAGAGCGCCTCCGAAACAACGAATTTCTGGAGTGGGCGGAGGTGTTCGGCAATTATTACGGCACGCATCGGGGCATTTTGGACGATGCCAAGGCAGGCGGCAATGACTTGGTGCTCGACATCGACGTGCAAGGTGCGGCACAATTGAAGAAGAGCCTTCCGGACGCGGTCACTATATTTGTGCTCGCGCCCAGCCGTGAGGAGTTGGAGAAGCGGCTACGGGCCAGGAGTGAGGACCCGGATCCGGTGATTCTTCGCCGCTTGCATGACGCGGCGGGGGAAATTCGAAACTATGATCACTACGATTATGTGGTGATCAACGACGATTTGGATCGTTCCGCTTGTACTTTGGCTGGGATTGTTGTTGCTGAGCGGGCTCGCAGGACTCGGATTTTGGATCAGATCCAGCCGATCCTCAAAACGTTTGACGGACATTAGGAGCAAGAAAAATGGATTCACCACGCAATAATCAGCACTGCACCATTCCGGACGACGCGGAGCAGAGCACGTATCGATTTATCATCGTTGCCGCGAAGCGCGCCCGGCAGTTGCAGGGCGGAGCGCGTCCGGCACTCCCTACATCGGCTAAGAAGGCCACCGTCATTGCGGCGGAGGAAGTAAGGCGCGGACTGGTGCAGTACGAAATTTTACCTCCCCCCGCCGAAGAGCTTCGGATCGACGAAGTCGGCGCCGCTATCTGAAAATTCTTCTGGCGGTGGGCGGCGGCATTGCCGCTTACAAGTCGGCGGAATTGGCGCGGTTGCTGATCAAACGTGGCGACCACGTGCAGGTAGTGATGACTGCGGCAGCTTGCGAGTTCATACAACCTCTCACATTTGCCACTCACACGGGCAATCCGGCAATCACGGATCTGTTCGAAGCTCGCAGCTATGTTGAGCATATTGAGGCGGCGAAGAACCATGAAGTTTTGTTGATCGCTCCCGCTACCGCGGGAGTTTTGGCCAAGCTGGCAAACGGGCTGGCGGATGACTTTCTGTCGACGCTTTATCTCGCGTTCACCGGGGATGTGATTCTTGCGCCGTCCATGAATGACAACATGTGGCGGCATCCGGCCACGCAGCAAAATCTGAAAACTTTAGTAACGCGTGGAGCGCGGGTTATCGCTCCTGGCGAGGGATACCTGGCGTGCGGATCCATAGGCCCGGGACGGCTGGCGGAACCGTCGGATATTGTCGCAGCTTTAGCACCGGTCTTGCAGGATTTGGATGGCGAGACTGTTTTGATTACTGCGGGACCTACGCAGGAAGCGATCGATCCCGTGCGGTACCTATCGAATCGCTCAAGCGGCAAAATGGGGTATGCGTTGGCTGCTGAAGCACGGGAGCGGGGTGCGTCGGTGATCCTGGTATCCGGACCCGTGGTGTTGGATGCGCCCACTGGGGTGGAGAGAGTTTCGGTTCAGACCGCGCAAGAGATGCGCGACGCGGTTTTCGGGCTTTTGGAAGCGGCAACGATCGTGGTGAAGTGTGCGGCAGTAGCGGATTTCCGTCCGGCGCGGGCGGAAACGGAGAAGATCAAGAAGCGTGACGCGGCGATGTCTTTGGTGTTGGAGCCAACAGTGGACATCTTATCCGAACTGGGTCAGGCCAAGGGCGAGCGGCTATTGATTGGATTCGCGGCGGAAACTGCAAATTTGCGGTCCGAAGCGCTTCGCAAACTGGAACGCAAGAACTGCGACATGATTGTGGCGAATGAGGTGGGTCACCCCGATGCGGGTTTTGAATCGGATACGAATCAGGTGCTAATTGCGATTCGTGGCGGGGAAGTGAAGGAGTTGGCGTCAGCGCCGAAGCGCGAGATTGCACGCGGTATTTGGGACGAGATTGTAAAGCTGAAACGAGAGAGGCATGGAGTCTGACGAAATCCGCAGGCAACTGGAATATTTCCGCGACCTTGGCTTTGAGCAAGTCTATCGACGCGGTTCGGTAACGGCAGTAGCGGCTCCTGTGCAGACTCCACCCCTCACCCCCATGGCTGCCCCGAAAGGCGAGATTGTTCTGCCGTCCATGGCTCCGGTGAACGATTCGCTGGCGATGATTTCCGCCGATATCGGCGATTGTCGGCGATGCCGTTTACACGTGGCTCGTAAGAAGATCGTCTTCGGATCTGGGTATGAGTTGGCGAAGCTCGTCTTCGTTGGAGAAGGTCCGGGGGCGGATGAGGATGAGCAGGGCATTCCGTTTGTGGGCCGTGCCGGACAATTGCTGACGCAGATGATCGATGGAACAGCGAAGAAAGAGAATATCCCGATTACTCGCGCCGATGTATATATCTGCAACGTGGTAAAGTGCCGTCCGCCGGAGAATCGGACGCCTGAGCCCGATGAAATGGCGACGTGCGGAACATTTCTGTTTCGTCAGCTTTCTACGATCCAGCCGCGAGCAATTTGCGCATTGGGATCAACGGCGGCAAAAGCGCTGATCGGCGGCAAGGATGGGGTTACGAAACTTCGGGGAAAATGGCACCAGTGGAACGGAATTCCGCTGATGGTTACGTTCCATCCCTCGTATCTACTTCGGCCGTATAACCAGAATGCGAAGCGAGAAGCCTGGGAAGATTTAAAGGCTGTGCTGCACCGCGTTTACAATCCTCAATAAGCGAGCGGATACCAGACGGGTAGGAGATTGAGTGTAAAGCTCGCCAAGTCTCCCTCTCCCGTTACGCTTTCTGCGTTCTCTCGGATTTCGGGTTCGCCATCATAGCGATAGATTTCGACTGCCCTTCGTTCCGGATCGATTAACCAGCCCAACCTTGCACCGTTCTCGATCCACTCGCGCATTTTTCTGCGCAACGTTGGCAATCGGTCCGTGTGCGACTTTAATTCGATGACGAAGTCCGGGCAGAAGGGCCAGAAGCGCTCGCGAGCGGCGGGGCTGAGAGCCATGACACGACCTTTTCCGGTCCATGCAGCGTCTGGAGAGCGACGCGCGCCGTTGGGCAAGTGAAATCCCGCCGATGCTTCTGTTGAAATACCAGCTCCGTCGCGAACCGCCCAACTATCTAACTGAGTGTTGATCTTTTGGTTGCGAGCGCCAGTCAGACTATAGTTCGGCGGCCTAATGAGAAGTTCTCCTTCCGCGGTCTGTTCAACGAAATAGTCGGGGTAATTAGAGCAGAATTCGACAAACTCTTCATCCGTCATCGGCGGCGAGGTGAAGGTGGCGGGAAGGTACGTTTCGTCGATCTCCAACGTCATACAAAAAGCTTACGACACTCAACACCTTCGGGTCATAACGAACGACTATGCGGATGCGCGATTATTCCTTGTTATTTCTTCTCGCTGCCCAACTTAAAGGCTTCGATCTACGGGCGATTGAATGGATGGCCGGAGACTGGTTTTTCGCTAGTGGTAAATCGGTAGTGGAAGAACATTGGACGAAGGCGGCGGGCGACACAATGATTGGTATGGGTCGAACGGTTCGCGATGGTAGGACGACTAGTTTCGAATATACTCGGCTGGAAACGCGCAACGGCGAAATTTATTACATAGCAATGCCTAATGCGAAAAAGACCGCCGAGTTCAAGTTAGTAAAGAGTTCGCCGACGGAGGCAGTTTTTGAAGGCGGTGATGAACACGTTCAGCGTCTCATTTATCGAAACTCAGACCCAACAGGCATGACGGCCCGTGTCGAAGGAATGCAGGACGGTAGGAGCTTCTCGCAGGAATTTCAGTACAAGAGGGCGGTCACGGAGAAACCTTAGCTTCGTAACACCACGACAAGAACTACCAGCCCTACGACTGCAACGGCTAGCAGGCCAAAACCGCAAGAAATCATGAACGGGTGAACCGTGCCGAAAGGCTTACCCCAGCGCTTTTCCGGCCCAGAGTATTTTGGCGTTTCCCGAAGCATGTTGCCCAAGTTTACTATCCGTGTCGGTGGAAAGATAGGCGTATACTGCGTCTATCGTGACTCGACGTACTCTCTTACAAACCGGCGCGGCTGTTATGGCACAAACAGCGGCGGCTCAAAGAACGATCTCCGCAAACGATAAGATCCGCATCGCAACCATCGGTCATGGCGGTATGGGAATGGGTGACACCGGATATGCAAGGTCCGTTCCGGGAGTCGAACTGGTCGCGGTTTGCGATTTATACGATGGCCGTTTAAAGCATGCGAAGGAATTGTATGGCGAGCAAACTTTCACGACTCGCGATTACCGCGAGATCCTGGACCGCAAAGACATCGATAGCGTAATCATCGCAACTCCTGATCATTGGCATTCGACGATATCGATTGCGGCGATGGAAGCGGGCAAGGACGTTTATTGCGAGAAGCCAATGGTTCACGCGGTTGGTGAAGGAAAAAGCGTGATTGCGGCGCAGGAACGGACGGGCCGGATGTTTCAGGTAGGTAGTCAGTACGTGACATCCGTGGTGTATCAGAAAGCGAAGGAACTGCTGCAATCCGGAGCGATCGGGACGCTCAACATGGTGGAGGCATGGCTGGATCGCAACACGGCGATTGGAGCGTGGGAGTATTCGATCCCCACCGACGCCAGCCCGGCGACTACCGATTGGGATCGCTTCCTCGGCAATGCGCCCAAGCGGCCGTTCGACGCGGTGCGTTTCTTTCGATGGCGTAATTATCAGGACTACGGCACGGGTGTAGCGGGAGATCTATTCGTGCATTTGTTATCGGGCTTGCACACGGTGACGGGGTCGGCTGGACCTTCGCGCATTCAGGCGACAGGGGGGATTCGCTATTGGAAAGACGGCCGCGACGTACCGGATGTCATGCTCGCGATGCTGGATTACCCGGCGCAGCCTTCCCATCCGGAGTTTACGTTGTCGTTGCGGGTGAACTTCAAATCCGGAGGTGGTAAGGAGTTGTTCGGGTTCCGGTTTATCGGTAGCGAGGGCGTGCTGAACACCAGCATGACGAGCATGACTTTGGAAAAGACGCCATTAGAAGCGGAGCCGGGATACACCATCAACACCTTTACGCAGAAGGAGCAGGATGAGTACCTTCGCAAATATCGGGACAAGTATCCGAAGGCGGTTGCGAAGGCGGACAGCTTACGGCCGGACTCGTCAATGCATTATGCTCCGCCGCCGGATTACAACACGCACCTGGAGCATCATCGGGTATTCTACGAGTCAGTACGGTCCCGGAAACGTCCGGTGGAAGATGCGGTGTTCGGTTTCCGAGCTGCCGCGCCCGCGTTGTTGGCGAACACGAGTTACTTCGAGAAACGGATCTGCCTGTGGGACCGAGAGAAGATGATAGCTTCGTAAGCGATTACCGCGGTCCCGCGAGCCACAGCTTTCGTTCTGTGGCGGGAAGGCGTTCAATCGCGTACCGAAGGGCGGTTCGCGGGATTCGTTCGTAGTGCTCCCGCAAGAACTCCAGAAGTTGTGGTTCGGAGATTTTTCCGACCTCACGGAGCAGCCAGCCTGTCGCTTTGTGAATGAGGGAGTGCGGATCCGCTAAGAGTCGTTCCGCCATGCGCAAGGTGGCGCCGGTTCGCTTCTTGCGCAATTCGCCGAACGTGCTCACGATGGCGACTCGCCTTCGCCAGAGGTCCGAGGAACCGACTAGCCGATCCAGGAGATCGGGAGAGTCGCGTATGTGTTCCCCAACCACAACTCCCGCCGACGTGTCCACCAAGTCCCAGTTATTTACGTAATCGAGAGAATCGAGGTATAGCTGATGAAGTTGGCGACGCTCTTCCGCGTCTGCGCGCTGGTGACGGTCGACCATAATCAGCAGGGCGATTAAACGATGCTCGTGGAATCGGGATTGGATGAGCTTCGCTAGTCGATCAATCGTTAGCTCACAGTATTTCCTTGCAATTCGTCGTGAATCGGGGACAGTCAAGCCCAGGAACACGTCGCCTTGCGCGTACTCGCCTGGACCGGTTTTGAAAAAACCCTGGAGGAACCGGGCACGTTCCGGTTGGGCGTGCTCTTCCACTTCTTGCTTCAATGCACTTAGCGACAGCTTAGACAGCGAGCGTTGCATTCAGGATGGTGACGGCTTGGCCGGAAAGAAGAACGCGGTTGCCTTTTAGCTCCACCTTCACCTTGCCTCCGCGCTTAGACGCCTGATAGGCCATCATCACGGTCTTCCCAAGTTTCGCGGACCAGTATGGCGCCAGCGCGCAATGAGCCGAGCCTGTTACCGGATCTTCATCGATTCCGCTTGCCGGCGCGAAGAAGCGGCTTTGAAAATCGTAGGCCGGGTCGGCGGAACGGCTGGTCACGATGACTCCGCGGGCTTCGATCTTAGTGAGTGTGAGTAAGTCGGGATCGCAGGCGTGGAGTTCCTCTTCAGTAACTTCGACTAAGTAATCGAACTTACTCTTTCCAATGAAGATTGGTTCGACTTTGAGCGATTCCGATAGCTTCGGCGGTTCAGGCGATTCGGCGACGGGCGTCGACGGAAAGTCCAACTCGATCCATTCGACACGTTTGGCTGCGGTGAGTAAGCCGCTTTTTGTGTGGAAGCGCGCGGTCTCCGATTCCGGGAGAGCGCCCGTGCTCCAGAGGACATGTGCGCTGGCGACCGTGGCATGTCCACACAGGTCAACTTCCACAGTGGGTGTGAACCAGCGGAGGTCGAAGCTGCCGTCGTCGCGCTTAACCAGATACGCGGTTTCCGCCAGGTTCATCTCCATGGCGAGGGACTGCATCCATGCGTCGGGACGTGGTTCCGGTAGTATCGTTACCGCTGCGGGATTTCCGCTGAAGGGTCGATCGGTGAAAGCGTCTACTGTGATGAGGGTCAGGCTCATAAAGCTTTGGTCATGTCGCGATGCGTGACTTTGGTTTTGTATCCCGCCTGCGCCAAGTTCTTGCGAATCTGGTCCGCGATCATTACGGAACGATGGTGGCCACCCGTGCAACCGAACCCGATTGTCAGATAGCTCTTGCCCTCCTGAATGTAATGCGGAAGCAGGTAAGTAAGTAACTCCGAGATGCGCGCGATGAACTCCTGCGTTTGCGGAAAGGACCGGATATATCGTGCAACGCTCGGGTGCCTTCCGGTGAGGTGCTTGAACTTGGCGATGTAATTCGGATTGGGCAGGAAACGGACGTCGAAGACCAGGTCGCTATCGGGCGGAACGCCATGGCGAAAGCCGAAGCTCGAAATATAGACCATGATCTTCGACTCTTCACGGTCGCTACGAAACTTCTCGTTCATGAAGTCGCGCAATTCGTGAACGGTGAACTTTGAGGTGTTGATGGTGAGGTCGGCTAGAGCCTTGATCGGCGCGAGTTGCCGGCGTTCCGCGGCTATCGACTTCTCAATGGAACGTCCGGTGCCCAAGGGATGCGGTCTTCGTGTTTCGCTGAACCTGCGTAGTAGCGCTTCGTCCGCCGCTTCCAGAAAGATAAGCCGCGTCGAAATGCTTTGCCGCACCTTTTGGTACATGGCGGGGAAGCGTTTCAGGCTATCGCCTTCGCGGATATCGACGACTAATGCCGCCAGCTTTGCCGTCTCCGAATCGCGCGTCAATTCTGCAAATTTTGGGATTAGATCGATCGGTAGATTGTCGACGGAGTAATAGCCAAGGTCTTCCAAAACCTTCAGAACGGACCCTTTGCCGGAGCCGCTGAGGCCGGTAATAATAACGAGTTCCGACTTTTGTTCGGCGCGCCCGGCGTCCGGGGTTTTAGGCATTAAGCCTGATCGGGAATCGGTTCCGGCTTGGCGCCGCGCTTGGCATCGGTCCACTTCTCCGTGACCTTGATGGCTTGCGATTCCAGCTTGTGAATGGCTCCGTGAATGGCGGTGAAGAGATCGTCATCCTGGCAGTGTCCCACTAGCGAGTGATGATGAAAATTCACGTTTGCCTCGACGCAATGGAGATGGCGCTCCATTGAGATGCGCACATGCGCCTCGTGTTCGCTCGATGCATCCCTGCCTTTGCCATCGAGCAGCTTGCCTACCTT
>CAXSIG010000171.1:8313-9119 GCA_964237255.1 uncultured Bryobacteraceae bacterium | reverse complement strand
ATCGACGCGTCCATTTTGACGAATCACACAGAGTAGTTGGACAGTGCCCTCGATCCTCTCTTCGGCAGCCGTCGCTATATATTTTGGGTCTACCTTGCGATACGCCACCGGCGGTGCAACCGGGCCGCTGCCCGCAGTTCGTCCGGAATACCACATCAGCCAACTGCCGGAGAAGCTGGTAATGTTCGGCATCTGAATCGCCATGGTGTACACTTCGCGTCCGTCGAACTTCGGGTTGGGAGCGCTTGAGACGCGCGTAGCGCCGGAACGGGGCGGCGGAGGAGCCGTATCGGGCGTAACGGTCGCGAACTTCGATAAGCCTCGTAAAGACTCGACCGATGTCGGCGCAGCATTCAACCGAGCCAATAAAGTCGGCCTAGCGTCCGCCCCGCCACCGGAGACGTAGAGGTCCGGAACCGTCAATCCCTTCCCTGCGGCTCCGCTGCCGCCATCCGGACGAACGACTGGCCCTGCGGAAAACTCAGTGGCACGGGAACCTTTTGGTATCGTGTTCGATTGTGTTGGATTGAGTCCGACCACAGCGGCATTCAATTGAGCGGCCTCAATACCGCTTAAAGGAGACGCGCTTGGCGCACTTGAGGCAAGCGCGGGAGCAGCGTCGGCGACCTCTGGTTTCGCGGCGTTAACCTGCTTCGCCCGTGCTTCCGGCGCAACAAAGCGCATCCGGTTCTGATTCGTTAATTGCGGAACTGCGCCCAATTGATCTGGCAAACGGGTTTGCACGGCGAGTTGCTGCGGCGTTTCGAGATCCTTCGGACGAGTAACCGCCCGGTCGATTTTGGGCT
>CAXSIG010000171.1:8023-8286 GCA_964237255.1 uncultured Bryobacteraceae bacterium | reverse complement strand
GAGGCACAAACCGCTTTCGCTCCGGCGCTGCAATCGATGGGGCCTGGATGGCGAGAATGTTGGGCAAAGGAACTTCTTTCGGAAGTATTTCCGGCGCGGGCGTCCAAATTACCTGCAATCCTTTGGGCGCGTTCTTAGGAGCGGAGACGATCTGCTGCTTTGGGATGCGGATATCGGCCTTTGGAGGGCGCGCGTCCGCAGTTTTGGCGGGTTGCACATCGGGCAGCTTGTCCTTGAACTTGTAGAACACGATCTGAGATTCC
>CAXSIG010000171.1:6609-8013 GCA_964237255.1 uncultured Bryobacteraceae bacterium | reverse complement strand
CCATAGCGTCAGAATCAGCCCGCTGTGAATGCACAGCGAAAAGAAGTAAGGAACGGGGCGGCGCGCCGATCCGGGTACCCGCACCGTCACGCGCTAAAGCCCCGCTGGCTTATGTCCGAAGCCGTTTAGCGGAGCAAGCTGCTTCATGCGGTTCGTGTTCTTCAGGCGGGGCACTTGCTGCCTGAGATATTGGCCCAACTGGCGCAGGCGCTCGGTCTCCGACCGGCTTTTCAACAGCACCGCTTGAAAGTCCAGATCGTCCACTGCTTGCGCGAGTTGAAAGCTTAATTGAGGATCCGTTAAGACAGGCTCTGCAACCGCCTTGCCCTCATTCGCTTCCAGCATGGAGCGATAACCTGCGATTGCCTCTTGCTTCAGATTGTCGGGCACTTCCGCCCAATCGTCGTCGTCGAAGAATTCCACCTCGGCGCGCAGATAATCTTTTTCCTGATCGAGCGAATGGATTTCAAAACGGCGCACGCCGCGGGTCACGATGTCCATACGACCATCCGGGTAAGTGGTAAGCACCTTCTCCACAAGTACCGAGCAACCCAGATTCACGATGCCTTTGTCCCTGGCCAGCACGACGCCGAATTCGCTTTCCGCCGCGAGCGCCTCTCCCACCATCTGTTTGTAGCGGTCTTCGAAAATGTGCAGCGGCAGCTGGGTTCGCGGGTAGACCACGATCTGCAAAGGAAAGAGTGGCAACAGCCGCATCGGTCACCTCTATTATCCGCGATAAGCTGAAATGATTTGGACGTTCGCGGCAAGGTGGTGCTCATTACAGGCGCGTCCCGTGGGATTGGGGCGGCATGCGCGGATTCGTTCGCGCGACGCGGGGCACTGCTGTCGCTTGTGGCCCGCACGGAAATCGGTCGGGATGGCGCTTTCACCATCAAAACGAACCTCACGGATGGCGACGCGTGTTCCGCCGCCATTGCACAGACTGTGAATCATTACGGGCGTATCGATATCCTGGTCAACAATGCCGGGTTCGGTATGTATGGCAGGACCGAGGACATTCCGATAACCGAACTGGACCGGATGTTCGCCCTAAATCTTCGCGTGCCGGTTCACTTGACGCAGTTGGCGATCCCACATATGCGCGCTCAAGGTTCGGGTATGATCGTCAATGTCTCTTCTATAGCGGGTGTGATCGCACTGCCTTGGATGACGGCTTACTCCGCTTCGAAGGCGGCGTTGAGTTGCTTCAGCGATGGCTTCCGGCGCGAACTTAACGGGACAGGTATCCACGTGATGGATGTTTTGCCGGGGTACATCAAAACCGATTTTCAGTCTTCCGCGGTGGGGCAGCCTCCGCCCGGCGTGTTGGCTGCGCGTAAGCGTGCGATCACGGCTGGGCAATGCGCGGAGTTGATTGTCCGCGGCGTGGAACGGGACGCG
>CAXSIG010000171.1:2537-6565 GCA_964237255.1 uncultured Bryobacteraceae bacterium | reverse complement strand
CCGATGATCCTGAAACTGAAGCAGACGCCGGGTATCTTTCTCACCGGCTTCATGGCATCCGGCAAAACCACAATCGGACGATTGTTGGCGGACCGCATCGGTTGGCAGTTCGCCGATCTCGATCGGGACATCGAAACTGCCGAACAAACCACAATATCCGAAATCTTCGAGCGGCACGGTGAGCCCGAGTTTCGCCGCATCGAGATGGAGGCCCTCCAATGGCGGGTGAAGCGCATTCGCGCGGGCGGCGCAACGGTTGTGGCCCTTGGCGGCGGGACCTTCACGCAAGAGCCGAATCGCGAAATGGTGGATCAGCATGGCGTATCCATCTGGCTGGATTGCCCGTTCGATGTTGTTGAAAAACGGGTGTCTCTTGAAAGTCATCGGCCGTTAGCGCTCGACGCCGAACGCTTCCGCCGCCTCTATGAGGAACGACACGTTTGCTACAGCCAAGCGTCTTATCGAGTACCCGTGCTCGATGAAGACCCCCTCCAAGCGATCGAGCACATCTTCACTCTTCCGATTTTCTCTCGATGAAACTACACGCTCGATCGATCTTCGATGCGGCCGTCCGCGCCGCAGATCCGGTTCGAGCGATGCGCGCCCATTGGCCTTTAGCCGCGGAGCAGCAGTATAAAAATATCTACGTCGTTGGGGCAGGGAAGGCTGCATACGTCATGGCGGCCGAAGCGGAGCGCAAGCTGGGCCCCAAAATCACCGCGGGCGTCGTGAACACAAAATTGGGCCATGCCGGTAAGAGGCTTCGGAAGATCGAAGTCGTTGAAGCGAGCCATCCAATTCCGGACGAAGAAGGACTGCAAGGAGCTGAGGAGATCGCCGCCTTTGCGAACAAGGCTGGACAGGACGACTTAGTTCTTTGCCTGCTCTCAGGCGGCGCGTCGGCGCTGCTCCCACTTCCGGTGGAGGGGCTTTCACTCGAAGAGAAGGGCAATATCACGCGGCAGCTGCTGGCTCGGGGCGCGACCATTCACCAGATGAACACGGTGCGCAAGCATCTCTCGCGCATCAAAGGCGGGCAGCTTGCGGAACTTGCCGCGCCGGCTAGCGTGGTTTCCCTGATCATGTCGGATGTTGTGGGTGACAACTTAGAGGTCATCGGGTCCGGTCCTACTGCCGCCGATCCTACGACCGTCGCCGATGCGCTTTGGGTGCTTGACCGCTTCGATGTGCAAACCGACGCGAGAGGGTTGTTGCGTGAAACTCCGAAACAAACTGCCGCGCAGAACGTCGTCATCGGGAGCAATCGGCTGGCGCTGGTTGCTGCGCAGAGGAGGGCGCGTTCGCTTGGCTATCAAACCTTGATTCTCACATCGACGCTGGAAGGCGAAGCGTCCGAAGTGGCGCAGGCGCTCGCGGCAATCGTTCACGAGGTTCGTGTTCACGGGAACCCGATCGCACCGCCGGCGTGCCTCATCAGCGGAGGGGAGACTACGGTGACTCTTCGCGGTGATGGGAAGGGCGGACGCAGCCAGGAGTTTGCTCTCGCTGCGGCAGTCGCTCTTCGCGGACTGGGCGACCTCGTGATGCTGAGTGGCGGCACGGACGGCACCGATGGACCAACTGACGCCGCGGGCGGCATAATCGATGGCGAAACAGCGGAGGCCGGCGCCGTCACCGCCCTACGTAATAACGATTCCTATCACTATCTGAAGAGCCGGGATGCGTTATTGATTACCGGTCCCACCGGAACCAACGTGATGGATATCCAGATTTGTCTAATCCGGTGACGAACGCTAGCCGTGGCCGAGCTTCATGGCCCAGCCGATGCAGAACAGGGCAAGGACAAAGTAGCCAAAGCAGGTCGCGCCGTAGCGAAGGCGCTCGCGATCCGTATTCTTGGTGACGATCCCGAGCACAATCGAAGCAAACAACGCGAACAAGATCGCGGCCTCGAAATGCGAAAGCCCCATCTTCATTAGTCTTTTTTCCCTACCGCGATTTCATAGACATCCACGATTGCAAGAACATTGAGCAATCCGGCTGTCGCCAGAAACTTTGTCCCGTAATCGTGAACGTGCCCCGCGACATCCGGCTGCGAATAGCCAAGCATCTTGCTCAACAGGAACGGCACGCCGGAAGCGAGGTTCGCCACATAACCGCCGTAGTTAATTACGGTAGTAAGCAGGTCACCCTTTTCCAACTGAAACATGGCGCCACGCATCAGCAAACCTGCGACGAACATGAGGGTTACCGACGCGAAGACCAGGGCTCCACGTCCCTGACGCTTCAGCATGAAATGCCCGGCACCCGGGATCAACCATGCCAGCAAGACGGGTAGTGCCCAGACGCTGGCCGGAGCGGTCGCTTCATTTCGGATAGCCTGAGTTCCAGCCATTATCTGTTACGAGCGTAACATGCGGCTCTTGGACCTTAATTGCCGATTAAGCCAGGCAACTCTTTACGTAGGCGAAACACTTCTTCGCTTCCGCAACGATGTCCGAACCTTCGGGGATCTGGTACTCCAATTCCATATTAGCCGGGAATGGATACTTCTCTTTTTTCATCAACTGCATGACCGGCTTGATAGGCGTATCGCCCGTTCCCCACACGGCGACGTTGGGTCCGTGATCCTTCTTGCGGTCCTTGATATGAAGGTTCGTGATTTTATCGTGATGCTTCTGAATGAAGTCCACGGCGTCGTAGCCCGCGGCCGTAAAGTGACCGATATCCAGGTTCACCCCGTTGTATTTGCCGTAGCCCATCAGTGTGTCGTAGCTTTCAAGCGTAGCCGTCTGGTTCGCATCGTTCGTGGCATCGTGACCGTGATAACCAACCATTAGCTTGTGCTTGTCCGCGATGGGCGCGATGCGCTTTGCCATGGTCAGCGTAGTGCTGGTGGTCATCGCTTTTACGCCCAAACCTTCCGCCATGGTGAAGCCGTACTCGATATCTTCGTCCTTCATCGCGTCCTGCATGTTGTAGCAGAGCAGCATCACATCGATTCCAGAATCGCTGAACTTCTTAGTGACACCCTTCCATGTTGCGGCGTTGGTCGATTGGCGCCACTGCGCCAACTTTTCCATCGCGGCTTTCCGCTCTTCCTGCTGCTCCGGAGTCAATTGCGGACGTCCGCCACCGCCGGGCGCACCCGCCGGACGTGGACCACCTGCAGTTCCGCCTGGAGCCCCGCCACCCGGACCTCGTCCGCCGCCGCCACCGCCGGGACGCGC
Source organism: uncultured Bryobacteraceae bacterium (assembly GCA_964237255.1). GTDB lineage: Bacteria > Acidobacteriota > Terriglobia > Bryobacterales > Bryobacteraceae > JALYXI01. Next base: position 3,374 of record CAXSIG010000171.1, on the reverse strand, counting down.
GAACACGGGCTGAGCGGGAGCGCCGGCTAGCGACTCACAGTGATTCCACATCAACTCCGCTTCACCTAAACCAATCTCGACGTAAGCGCGAATAATCGCTTCGGGATCGGGAGCGGCAATTCGATTGAAGCTATAAGTGATGGCGCCAAGTTGTACGCCGTCTACCTTGGAGTTGATTTTTTTCGCTCCGAACATTTTGGCGAACGGGGCGGCGGCTAAGGCGAGCTTTCCTAAATCTCTTCTTGTGACATGCATGGTCGTTTGCTCCTAGAGAAGTACTTCGAAATCGAAACGATAACGGCGATGGTAGTTGCCGAACGCGGAGCCGAACTGCGGGTCCGCGATATTGCTATGAATCGCGAGCGGGTTGAAATGATTTGTCAGGTTTAAACCAGTGAGTGAGAGCCGAACGGAATATTTTGGATTGATCTTGAAATCCCGCATAACGCGAGCGTCGGCGGAGAGGAAGTGGCGTAAGCGCGTTGAATCGCGATACGGCTGACCGACATAATTCTGGAACTGGTCGACTACCAGATACGGAAAGCCATTGCGGTACTCCACAAGCGGAAGTACTTTTAGCTTCCAAAAAGGTACATTTACACTGCCCCAAACAAGGAACCTGTTTGGAACATCAGCGGGGAGGTTCGAGTAAACATTCGGGCGTAGAATCGGGCTTGCATAATTACCCAGGAAGTTGTCGAACGTATTCTGGCTGCCTTCCGCGCGGCTGTGGGTATAAGACATCACCAGCTGTTGCCCACCTTCCCAGCCAAAGCGGCCAGTCATTTCCAGTTGCCTGTATCGCGACGAACCATCGCCGTTTAATACCACTTCTCT